>CAYZSH010000234.1:0-4790 GCA_964481025.1 uncultured Isosphaeraceae bacterium | reverse complement strand
CGTGCGATCGCGGAACGCTTCTTGGATTACACGACATGAGCAGATGGATCTTCGTCAAGCAGAGCGCGGTGGAGTGGTCGCCGTCAAACCTCAGCAGTCTCAGCGCGTGGTTCGATGCGGATGCGATCACCGGATTAGCGGACGGCGATGCGATGTCGACGTGGAGCGACAGCAGCGGAAACGGCAACGACGTCACGAACTCGCAGGCAAGCTCCAAGCCGACATACGAGACCAGCGAGTTGAACAGCAAGCCGGTTGTTCGGTTCTACAACAGCAGCGGGTTCGTGAATCAGGAAGGATCGATCTACGCATCGGCGACCACGGATGTGCAGGTCGTGGCCGTGGCCAAATGGAACAGCGTCAACAACGTGGCAATATGCGATGTTGGAGCGTACGCGCCGCTGATGCGCGTCCAGAACAGCGAACTCGCCATGTACGCGATCAATGGCGGCGGGAGCCTCGGAATTGGCCAGGGGACCGTGTCGGGTGGCAGTTGGTTCGTTGGCGCGACTATGGTCGATTGGCCGAACAAGATCATCGCCGCGTCCTGGAACGGCAACACTCCGTCCACGACAGCGTGGAACAACACGGCAACCAGCGTCGGTCCATTGGCCGACACTGTGCTAGGGGTTGGGTCGCGATACATTGAAACGTTTTTGCCGTTCGATGGCGACATCGCGGAAGTGGTGATTGTCACCAACGACGCATCGTCAGCGACGCGACAGAAGATCGAAGGCTACCTCGCGCACAAGTGGGGGCTTACCGCGAATCTGCCGGTCGGGCATCCATACAAATCAGACGCTCCAACCGCCTAAGGAACGCACATGCCGATCTCAATCAGAATCAAGCGAGGCACAGGCGGTCAGCCGTCGCAGCTGCTTCGCGGCGAACTCGCGTACGACGAGACCAACAATAAGCTCTACATCGGCAGCGGCGACAGCGGCGCCAACGACGGGAACGGCCTGCCGATCGCGAACAGCATCGTCGAGCTGACCACGCCGCCGTTCGTGCTGGAAGATCTCGCGAACATCAGTCTGGGCAGCGGTGCGTCGGACGGCGATGTGCTGGTGTACGACGCAGATAACGACGAGTGGATTGCTCAGGCGGTGGCTGCGGCGTCGGTGGCGTGGGGCGATATCACCGGAAAGCCCGCGTCGTTCGCGCCCGAGGCGCACACGCACGGCAGCATCACGGACGACGGCAAGATCGGCAGCACCGCGGGTCTCGTTGTCCAGACGGGAGCCAGCGGGGCGCTCTCCACGCTGACGGCAGGAACCGCCGGTCAGGTGCTGAAGCAGGGAGCAAGCGGCCTCGAATGGGGCACCGCGGGCGGCGTCGGCACGGTCACCAGCGTCACGGCGGGCACGGGCCTCACGGGTGGCGAGATCACCAGCAGCGGCACCGTCGCCGTCGATTTCGCCAGCACCGAGACCGCAGGCAAGGTCGTCGAGGCGAATGACGCCAGGTTGAAGGACGCACGGACGCCTACGGCTCACAAAGCTAGCCACGCTACTGGCGGCACCGATGCCCTGTCGCCGTCAGATATCGGTGCAATCGCCACAACCGCGAAGGGGGCGGCCAATGGCGTCGCCGAACTCGACGCGGGCGGCAAGTTGCCGACTAGCCAACTCCCAAACCTCGCGGTGAGCGACTTCCTGGGCGAGGTCGCAAACGAGGCGGCGATGCTGGCCCTGACCGGCCAGAAGGGCGACTGGGCTAGCAGGACCGACTCGGGTGCCGTGTGGATAATCACCGGCGACACGCCGAGCAGCATTGGGTCGTGGACGCAGCTCTCGTACCCGGCGGCCCCGGTCGCGTCGGTCAACGGCGAGACCGGCACGGTCGTGCTGGATCACACCGATGTCGGTGCTGCGGCGAGTGGCCACACTCACTCGGACGCGACCACATCCGTGGCTGGGTTTCTGTCAGCAGCAGACAAGACCAAGCTCGACGGTATCGCGTCGGGTGCGGAAGTGAACGTGCAGTCGGACTGGAACGCCAGCAGCGGTGACGCCCAGATCCTCAACAAGCCGAGCCTTGCCACGGTTGCCACGACCGGAGCCTACTCGGATCTCAGCGGCACCCCGACCCTTGGTACGGCGGCCGCGTCGGCGACCAGCGACTTCGCTGCGGCATCCCACACGCACGCCGCAGCCGACATCACGTCGCTTGCAAACGTGGCAAAGAGCGGATCGTACTCAGACCTGGAGAACGCCCCCTCCACGTTCGCACCGACCGCCCACAACCACACTGTCACGCTTGAGATCAGCGGGTTCATCGAGTCGCCCGAGGCAAAGACATATGTCCTGTCTCCTGCAATCCCAGCGGCGATCACGATCACGCAACTCAAGGCCCAGACCTCCGCAGGCACCGTGGATCTTGCGGTGCATGACGATGGCACGCTGGTGACTGGTTGCTCCCTGGCAGACGCAGGCACGACGCTGGCGTCGCTCGCAAGTGCCATCAGCGAGTCTGTGGCGGCGGGAAGCAAGCTCGCCCTGGTGGTCTCCGACCTCCAATCGTCTCCGGCTGATCTGGCGTTCTCGATCCACTACACCGTCACCTCAGCGAACAACTCGTAATGAAGATCGTCATTCTGAGCCAGGGCGCAGGGGACGGCGTGCAGATCCCGTCGCTGAACTCGCGCCTCACCATGAACACCGGCATCGAGGCCCAACTCCGTTCCTACGGGGTTCGCTTCGGCATGAACACAGGAGCGGGCGGCGGCGGCTCAAGCAGCAGCACTCTGGTCGCGCAATGCCAGGCCGAGTTCGCGCCGCTGGTGACGGCGTTCAACAACGGCGACGGGCTGGACGGGGGCTGGGACTGGCTCTCGATCAACATCGAGACCGGCCCGACCACGATCATGTCGAGCCGCGGCGGCGGCGGGTCCACGGTGGCGATCCCGGCCACCTACAAGTACTTCAACCGAGAGACCAGCGACCTCACGCCGATCCAAGGCCAATTCGTGAATCAGGCGGCCGCCTACGGGTTCAACACGACGGCAGGCGAGATGACCTTCGGAGATGCGCACGAGACGATGCGTCGATCTGCGGTCGATGTCGCCGTGTGGCTGAAGCAGCAGTGCTCTGGAGCCAAGGTCAACTATTGGGCCAAGCACGCGTTGTCGCCGACGCCGCTCGGCGGTGACGGCTGGTGGAACCATCCGTTCACCGAGACCCAGAGCGTTGGCGGCGGAGTGATCCCGGTCTTCGGAACCGACTCGATCGCGAAGTCGGCGCAGACCGGCCGCACGATCTTCGGCGACGCGCTCTGGACTGTGTCCGGAGGCGCTCTGAGCAAGAGCAACCCGGCGGCGTTGACCGAAGGGATGGGGTCGTACCCGCTCGGGAGCGGCGAGGCGAGAGCCAAGGCGCGAGCGTTCGAGATGGCGCTGAACACGCAGAAGTGGCGCGTCTCGTTCGATGCGATGCCTGCGCAAGCTTACTTCCCCGTCTACCCGGCGGGGCGTCCGCTGCACACCATCTCTCCGCTCGGATTCACCACGACCGGCACGCCGACCGACCTGACGCTTGGTTGGGCCAGCAGCGGCGATCGGTTCATTGAGCGTGACAAAGCCTTGGCGGCCGCATATGCGGCGAACCGCCTGACGTGGCTCGCGTCGTGGAAGCACTACGGCTCCAAGGCCGCAATGGGCACAGAGCCAATCTGCGACTACTCGATCGGAGACAACCCGTTCGCGCTGCTCACGCAGGAGCCAGCCGACTTCCAGTCAACGTTCATCGACGCGGTCTTCGATCCGCTTACCCAAGCCGAAGCGACGCAGTTCGGCTTCAACAGCAACCTGGTCGGGCTCACGCTGATGCCGTCGTACTGGTTCTTCTGGACGGCCGCGGAGTTCTACATTCGGAGCCAGGCGTTCACGGCTTCGTCATCGGACGCCATCACGCGGGCGCGGTCCAATCTGGTCTGGCAGCACGGCGGATCGTTCAGCGGCACAGTCGACTGGACGGTCGACTCGGCGTGGCATCGGCACGTCGCGGAGCGGCTCGATGTGATGCTCGACGAGCGAATCCAGCGGCTGTGGAAGTCGCACCGGAGTGCGGCGGTGCGGAACGCGGCGAGGCAGTCGACGCTGGTCGGGTTTACGTCGCAGGTGTAGGGAGGGTAGTGAGATGCAGTTGCAAGACATCTTGATGGTCATCCAGTTGCTGGTGCTCTTGGCGGGGCTTGGTGCCATCGTCATGGGCATAGGCCGCAAGGATCAGACACTCGCCCAAGTCGACAAGGGGCTATCCGACCTGCACGGCATCTCCAAGGATCTGGTCAAGAGCGTGGTGTCCCTCAGCACGACCAGCAAGCATCACGACCAGCAGCTCGCCGAGATCAGCCGTCGGCTGGAGCACTTGGAGCGGTCCCGGTGAGCGAGTCCGCCGCACGGACCTACCGCATTGCCATGGGCGTCGGGGCAGCGATCATCCTGCTGCTGGTGCTCACAGCGATGCTCGGATGCAAGAGCGCGCCACAGCGGATCAGCGAACGGGCGGTCGAGATCCGCGAGACCGCCCAGAGCAGCAAGGACAGGTTCATTCAGGCAGGAGACCCGGCGGGCAAGCGCGAGCAGGAGCGCATCATTTCGCTCGCGAATGAGATCTCGGTGGACTCGACGCAGGTCGACCCGACGGAGCCGTGGTGGCTTCCGATGGTGGAGTACGGAGTGATCGCGGCGATCCTGCTGGCGATCGTGGCGATCCTTTGGCAGACCGGCATCGGGACGGCGATGCGGTCGATGCTTGGTTGGTTGCCACGGAAATCGGTGTCCGCGGCTA
>CAYZSH010000233.1:0-4793 GCA_964481025.1 uncultured Isosphaeraceae bacterium | reverse complement strand
CCGAGCCCCGGCATCGTGCCGTGCTCGTCGAAGGTGGCGACGACGAGGCGGAGGCGCCACTCGCTCTGAGCAGGCTCGCTCTGCCGGTGCGACGCGAACACGCTCTCGACGGCGTGTCCCACGAACAACGCGGCTGCGATCGCAACGAGTTGCCTGTTCACACGGCGATGCTACCCAGCTCGACCGACGCTTCCGCGGACCCGGTCAGGGAGTCGAGACCGAATCCGCCGGAGACGCCGGAGTCGTCGAGCCCCTCAGCCACGCCCGCATCTGGCGAAGCTGATCGACTCCCCAGACATCGACCTTCGCGGCATCCGACACCGCGGGTAGAAGACGGGCGACCTCGTTCCGATCGCCGAGGACCCGAAGCGCCCTGAGCAGGTTGATCCCCGCGTAAGGATGCCGGGGCTTCATGCGGTAGGCGCACCGGGCCAATGCGGCGGCCTCTTCGGGCAGGCGAAGTCCCAGGAGGCAGGCGGATGCATAGGAAAGGGCGTCCGCATCGGGGCAGCGCTCAATGCTCGCCGCGAACCCTTCGAGCGCCTCGAGAAGCTGCCCTCGCTCGAAGGCGGTGATCGAGGGCACGATCGAACCGGCCTTCTCCGCCTCGTCGACGAACGGGAAGAGACCGTTCGAGCGGATGATCAGGTCGCAGGCCGGGGACTCAAGCAGTTGCCGGATCCGTCTCGCACCGTCGTCGCGTTCGCTGCCCGGTTCGCTGGGCTTGACTGACTCACTCGCGGGGCTCTCCTGAACCGCGTCCAGATGCCCCCGAATGGGGATCGTCTGCAGGCTCTCGACGAACTCGGCACACCGGCGCCAGCCATCTCTCCGCAGCGAAGAACCCAGTAGAGAAGTCGTCACGGGGTCGAAGGGTCGTTGCGACAGCATCGAAAGCAGGGCATCCACCGAACGGTCTTCCACGTCCGCCTCCAAGAGCGACGCAGGCCACGTCGAGTAGCCGGACGGAAGGCAGAGCACTCCGCTCCGCTCGGCGCTTGCGGCAATCCCTGCACCGAAGGTGACTCGCCAACTTTCGATCAAGGCAGCGCTCGCCTGCGCATCGCCGGGCTCGCTCGACTCGACGAGCAGCATCGCCTCGGGCGCGGAAAGGACTCCGCCCGCCGCGACGGTCGATCGAGCGGCGGCGATCACGTCCGCGATTCCGACTCGCCATGACTCCAACGTCGACCGCGGCAAAGCCACAGACACGGACCAACCGCCCACGATCGAGACGGCGGGCAGTTCCGCGATGCGTTCAACTCGACGTGCGCCAAGGGCTGCTCCGGCTCCCGAGCGAAGCAGGAAGTTCCTCGGCCCTTCTCCAAGGGACTCCGGGATCGACGCTGAATCGAAGCACGACTGGATGAGACGTGCCGTCGCCAGGAGTCTGAACTTCCGCAGCAGCGTCTCCTCGAGTGGCGCGTCGTCGCCGAACGCCGGAACGATCTCCGTCGAGATCGACCATCCGCCGATCTCGGCCAGCCCCGGCGTACTCAGTGCGCGAGACCGCTCGATCAACTTCGGAGTTGAAAGCGTCGGCGGCTCCGCGATCGCGGAGCCGCCGACGTTCGATCCCATCCCGACAATCATCGGAACAAGAATCAGGACGCCCAAGACCGAGGCCCGTCGGTTCGTGAGGCTCTCCAGCACGGCACGTTCTCCGTCAGGGAGTCTGACCGCCCGGCCCCGCGCCCTGCGACGAGCCCCGACGACGCGGCGGGCGAGTCTGACCAGTCGCGCCGGACCCGCCGTCGGATGACGCAGCCCCATCGGACTGGCCCGATCCGCTCGCGGCGGGCGAGTACCGATTGGATCCGCCAGCGCCGCCGAGGCCGGCGCCGAGATTGGCCAGCCGTCGTCGCAGATCGTTGGCCGCCACCATGTCGGAGACGTTCCAGGTCATGACCACGCCCGCCACACGATCGCTCGGATCGGCAGGATGGGTCGTGTTCCACTGGTAGACCCCGCCGGACGAAACGCCCGTCATCTTCGCCAGCTTGGCCTCGGCATTGACGGCATCCAGGAACGTCCGACTTCCGCGGAACTGCTTGGACTTGTCGGCCAGTTCGGTGAGGCTGGTGGAAGTCTTGAGTTGCGCTGCGGTGGTCACGATCGTTCCCAGGAAGTCGCGCATCTCCCCGACCGCCGCCTCCTCCGCCGCCCGGTAGGCTCGATCGAGCGAGCGATCGGAGTCGGTCACGGGAACAGCCTGCCCGAACGCGACGAGCGTGAGCTCCCCCTTTTCGTTGAATCGTGTCTGGCACCCGAATGCGTACAGCAGGCTCTCCGGCCCCTGTTCGCGGGCCCATTGCGCGATGTTCTGGTTGGGGGCGCCAGCCGGCGGATCTCCCTGCCCCATCAGCGCCCGGGCGAGTTGCTCGCCGGTCGGGCTTCGCGTGATCACGACCGCGAGCTGGCACTTGCCGTCTTGGATGGTTTCGAAGAACCGAAACGCCTGCAGCGCGGCGGTCTCGGCGGTCGCCACGGACTCCACGGCGTCGGTGAAGGTGTCGAAGGCCTTTGCGTTCTTCGCGTAACGGACCGCATCGTCGGAATCGGGGTCGATGCCGCTCTGGCGGATCTCCTCTCGCAGCGAAGCGGCCAAAGCCCGCTCAAGCGCAGTTCCATCGCCCCCCTCAAGCACCGTGGCGAGCCCAGCCCTGCTCTCGGCCGCCATTGCTTGCGTCCGCGTGGCGACGGCCAGTGCCAGATGGCGAGCCAGCTGCTGACGCGCTCGGAGCATGCACTCCTTCGCGGCGGCGGCCCGACAGATGTCGAAGTCGTCGTTGTCGCTGTCGCACCAGGCGGAAGCCTTGGCGATCGACGCGACAAACGTCCCGTTCTTGTCCCAGATGTTGTTGGTGCCCTGCGTCCAGCCGCTCTCCTCAAGGAAGTCCTGCGCTTGCTGCAGAGCATCCTTGGTCACGGACTCGCCCATGCCGAAGTCGCTCTCGAACTCCAGTGCGACCCCACCTGGAGCCTGCGCCAAGGCCATCGACACAGGCAACATCACCGCCGCCACGACCAGATTCCGAATGTTCATGCGATCTCCTCGATTCGGCCCACGATGAGGCCTTTGAATCCCCGGGTTCGCCGCCCGGCAACGTTGCCCGGACCCCGACGGAACCCCGAACCGACCAGACGCCAATCTCCTGCAACAAGAAGACTAGCGACGTGCTGCGCGCCTCGGAGAAGCGTCTCCATCGGCGGGATGGACGCCAGTGCGTGCCCCCGCTTGCAGCCCCCACGGGCAGTTTTTCACGACTTCAGCTCACTGAAAGGCGTCAACCCCGAGGTTGGGGGAGGGCCGAGTCGCCGGAATGCAAGTGCAAGCGGGACTCGCGATCGCCTCTCCACAGGCTGCGATCATCTTCGCCGGCGGGTCGTTGCGTCAACTCACTCGAACGGCAACCATTTAGGCAGATCCGCTCCGGGACGTTCCATGAAGAAAGGTCCGGAGCTCACCGTCGATCCCGACGACTCGCCGACTGCCTCGTGTCCTGTCCGAACCATCGTCATTCCGGAGCCCTGCCCATGCGATCTGCCCGAGTTCTTCCCTTGATGTGTTCGTTGACGATCGCCGCCTCCTCCATGCTCGGCGGCGGTTGCGCCTCGAAGCCCACGCCGGCCCCGGCGCCCCCGAAGACCGTCGAGATCGTCGCCAGCACCGAGCGGGATCCGGTCGTCGTCGAGGTGGTCGCGGAGTCGATCTCCGAAGCGCCCGCCCCGAGCCCCGACTCGAAGAGCGCCGTCGAAGAGGCTGCGCCGACTCCGGCGGAGCTGCTGACCTGGGCGGTCTCCGACTGGGCCCCCGCACTGCTTCGGATCGAGGCGAGTGGAGATCCAGTCCAGTTCGTCGGCGAAGGCGAAGTGGTCGAGGTCGTCGTCCCGTGCCGGTTGAGCATCGATCAGGAGTCGTCGATTGCTTGGACGCGACGCGTGTCGGCCATTCTGCGGAACGCCGGCTTCAAGCCGCGAGAACGCAGAGTCCTCTCCGGAGATGGGGGCGACGGCGATCCACTGCCATCGACGGTCGCGCCTCCCTTCATGGACATGGCCTCCAACACGCTGGCCGCCACCGACGATGCTCGTCGCTTCTCGCTTGCGCTCTCCGATCGACCGGGGTGGGGTGCGGCGGCTGAAGTCTTCGAGCTCGACCGGAGCGAGTTCCTCCCGAGGATGCTCGAGGAGATCGCTGCTCCGAGAGAAGTGGAGTTGCTCGCCTTCTCCGACGATGGCGTGGTCATTCACGGCACTTCGGTTCCGCTGCTGCCGCGTTCCAAGAGCCGATCCGGGCAGCCGCAGGATCTGGTCTGTCCGTGGTGGTTCCGTGATCGCCGCGAGGGACCGGCGCCCAGGATCGTCTGGAGGAACGCACAGCAGTGGCTGGCCCCTGGACGGACTCTCGCGGCCGCCTTCACTGCGACCTCCAGCAGCGTTGGCGACGTGATGTTCCTCCCGATGCTCGGGTGGCAGCAAACGGCCGGTTCCGCACCGGTGGCGGTCGGATCGCTCGACATGCCGATTCGATTCACGCTCGACCGCGGCACGGCAAATCGCATCGATCGGTTCGAGTTTCGGATCGTCGAGATCGAGTGAACGTGGCGAGCTGGGTGGAGGCAACGGCGATCGTCGCTGCTGCGTACGACCTGCGAAGCCTCAAGGCGTCGTTGGTCCCACGTCGACCGTCGTTTGGTCAGGCTCGCCCGGAGTCGACTCGCGATCGGAGCCCATCCCGAGCACCACCCGGAACCCGAACGCGCCGCCCTTGAGGCCGGGAATGCCGCGGT
>CAYZSH010000232.1:0-4805 GCA_964481025.1 uncultured Isosphaeraceae bacterium | reverse complement strand
CGGCGGCAACGCGAAGAAGATCGCCAAGCACCCCGAGGAGATCCCCGACTTCGTGGTGCTCGGCGAGAACACCAACGCCTTCCTCGGCGGCTTCAAGGTCTGGACCGACGACCGCTACGAGAAGACGGTCCCGATCCTGGGCGGGTGAGACCGAGCACCCCGGTTCCCGGACCCGGCAGCCACCCCAATCTTTCTGGAAAATGAGTCTCTGCCCTTGGCGACGAGGGTGGTTGAGCCTACGGTAGATCATCCGACGCGATTTCCGGCGCGATCGGTCCCTCCGCTTCCAACCTACTGAAGAGACGTCGCTTCCATGCTGCCGATCGCCGCCTGCCTGCTGGCCGCCCTTCCGGGTCTCACCGACTGCAACAACAACGGCATCGACGACGCGATCGAGATCGCGAAGGGACTTGCTGCCGATTGTCAGGGCAACGGGTACATCGACGACTGCGAGCGAGGGGGCATCACACCTCGCGGCTACTGGCGTCTGGAAGAACCCGGCGGCACCACGATCGCCGACTCGGGACCGCTCGGGCTTGATGGCTCCACGAGCGACACCAATCCCACCGCCGCCATCGGTCCAGTCCTCATTCCCGCCACCGGCGCCGAGAATCTCCTCGGTCGCACCATCGCGGGCAGCGGATCGATCCTCGTCCCGGACCCTGCTGGTGACCTGTCATTCGGCGACTCGGACTTCACCATCGAGGCGTGGGTCCGCATCGACCAGCGATCCGACACCAGCGGTCCGAACCAGCGTCAGACGATCGTGCAGAAGAAGGCGATCGCCGCGGGCGGTGCGACCACCGACTATCTCTTCCTCGCCCAGGCCGGCGACGCCTCCGAGAACGCCACCCAGAACTATGGCAAGAACGCCGACTTCACCGGTCGCGAACTCGCCATCATCTTCGGCACCGGGTCCTCGACCTGGATGGCGACCTCGAGCTTCGAGATCCGGGACGGGAACTGGCACCACGTCTCGGTCTCGCTCAACGCCGTCCAGAACAAGGTTCGCTTCACGCTCGACGATGGTGCTCAGACGATCAACTTCGACGAGCAGGGACACACCACCAACAACGGCCCTCTCCTGATCGGCGCCCACACCAACGCCAGCGGGAACTTCAACCAGTTCCTTCGCGGTGCGATCGACGAGGTCCGCATCGTCGAGGGCGTGCTGCCGCTCGAACTCCTGCTCGATGATCATCGCGGTGGCGACTGCAACGGGAACGGCATCCCCGACGGCTGCGACATCGCCGACGGCGCCGCCATCGACTGCGACGGAAACGGTCAGCCCGATTCGTGCCAGCTCGTCGACAACGACTGCGACGGCAACGGCGTGCCCGACCAGTGCGATCCTGACTGCAACGGCAACGGCATCGCCGACGCCTGCGACATCGCCCTCGCGGTCAGCGACGACTGCCAGCCCGACGGCATCCCTGATGAATGCCAGACCGCCGGCAACACGCGTCTGCAGTTCGATCTCTACGGCTGGGGCTACATCGCGGTCCGCACCGACGTCCCGTACATGGTCTGGCTGCAGCGGTTCAACGCCAACGCCAACGACACCGTGGTCGATGCGATCGAGGTCGACTTCGGCATCATTCCGGTCGGCACCCCGCTGACCGCGTGCATCTGGAGCGATCCCAACGGCGACGGTGAACCCGCCGATGCCCAGCTGATCTGGTCGATCGAGGGCTCGACCGGCGACAACGAGGGGCTCATCACGATCGACGTTCCCGAGATCGCGGTCGGTGACCGCAACGCCACGTTCTTCATCGGGTTCTCGATGGAGGTGAACGCGGCGTCCGACAGCGAGGACTTCCCGGCGGCGCTCGACATCTTCGGCGACCCCGAGCCCGGCCGGTCCTGGCTGATCGGCAGCATCGATCCGATCGATCTCAACGACCTCCGCACGTATTCCGAGGAATACGGCCTCGTCGAGAACCGCTACATGCGGGGCAACTGGGTGATCCGCGCGATCACGATGGACCCCGCGATCGACTGCAACGACAACGGCGTGCCCGACGACTGCGACGTCGCCGAAGGAACGAGCCCGGATGTCGACGGTGACGGCCGCCCCGACGAGTGCGGCGACTGCAACGGCAACGGCATCCTCGACGGCTTCGAGATCGCCGCGGGCGACCTCGGCGACTGCGACGGAGATGCGATTCCCGACATCTGCCAGACCACGAGCAACGACTGCGACGGCGACGGCGTGCCGGACGCGTGTCAGATCGCGGCCGGTGGCGACTGCAATGGCAACGGCATCCTCGACACCTGCGACATCGCCACGATCTACGAGTACGACGACGACGGCAACGGCATTCCCGACTCCTGCGAGGACTGCAACGGCAACGGCCAGCTCGACTACGCCGACATCGCCTTCGGTATCAGCGAGGACTGCGACTTCGACGAGATCCCCGATGAATGCCAGTTCGGCGAGCCGACGCCGACCCGCACCTACGGCTACGACGACGGCGAACCCGAGTCGTATCTCAACCTGATCGGCGGCACCGACTTCGCATGGATGGTGCGGCACTTCGTCGAGCCGGGTGGCGAATGGATCGGGGCGGTCGACGTGACCTGGGGTTACTCGTGGTCGGGCCAGGACGCCAAGGTCGCCGTCTGGCGCGATCCCAACGGCGACGGCAATCCCGACGACGCCGAGCTCCTCACCGAGGTCTTCACCGAGACCACCGACGTCTTCACCTCCAACAAGGTCCGTGTCCCGATTCCACCGACCTACGTCGGTGAGGCCGGCACCTCGTTCTTCGTGGGTGCCTGGTACCGATCGCCGTACGGTGGTTCACCGATCATGATCGACGACGCCGCCCCCGGCGTGCCCAACGAGTGGAACTGGGTCGTCTACGACATCGGCGTCTCGGTCGATCTGGCGAACCTCAACCAGCACTACTTCCTGCACTGGCCGTATCACAACTTCTTCGTGGACGGCATCGCCCACGACGGCACGAGCTTCCCCGCCGACTGCAACGGCAACGGCACGATCGACATCTGCGACATCCTCGACGGCGAGAGCCTCGACGACAACGGCAACGGCATCCCCGACGAATGCGAAAGCGCCTGCCCCGCCGACCTCGATGCCAACGGCGTCGTGAACGGTGCGGACATGGGCCTGTTCTTCGTGCAGTGGGGCGCGTGCACCGGCGACTGCTCGGCCGACTTCAACGGCGACGGTCAGGTCAACGGCGTCGACCTCGGCTCGTTCCTCAAGGCGTGGGGTGCCTGCGAGGGGTGATTCGAGGGTGGAGGAGAAAAGTGGTGCAGGCTGCGAACCGGTCGCATGGGTGACACTTGTGATCGGTAGGAAAGACGGACAGGCACCGAGCGCGTGACCCAACATCGCGCTCGGTGCCTGTCCCCTCTTTCCGGTCGAATTCAGAACCGCACGCCGTCAACCGGCAGGTTGCGTGACCGACGGCGGCGAACCGCCATCATTCTGCCGCGCCGCGCGGTAACTCGTACTCCGACCGCCGGCATCGTTGCGAATCAAAACGCCCCACGCGACCAGGTCTCGAATGTCGCGAAGCGCGGTGTCGGTCGAGCACTTCGCAAGCTTCGCGTACTTCGAACTGGTCAGATGCCCCTCGAACCCGTCGAGCAATCGGTTCAACACGAGTCGCTGCCGCTCGTGTACCGGACGTTCGGCGAGTCGATTCCAGATCCAGGCCTTGTGCAGGATGCCGTCGAGCAGCGACTCGGCACCCTCGATCGCCGCCCCGATCCGCTCGATGAACCATCGCAACCATCTCGTGATGTCGAGATCGCCCCGCTGCGCCCGTTGCAGCTCGTCGTAGTACGAGTTCCGCGCCGCCTCGATCGCGGATGAGAGACTGAACGAGCGATCGCGAGCGGCGTCACCCCGGGCGAGGGCGAGATCAGCGATCGCCCGGCCGATGCGACCGTTGCCGTCGTCGAACGGATGGATCGTGACGAACCAGAGATGCGCGACCCCGGCCTTCAAGACCGGGTCCATCGACGCCGTCTCGAACCACCCGAGGAACCGCGACATCTCATCTTCAAGCCGCCCCGCCGCCGGCGCCTGAAAATGCACCCGCTCTCGACCGATCGGACCGGACACGACCTGCATGGCCCCGGTCGCGTCGGTCCGCCAGCCGCCGACCGTGACGGCCCGCATCCCGCCATGGCCCATCGGAAACAGGGCCGCGCGCCACTCGAAGAGTCGCTTCGCGGTCAGCGGTACGTCGTGACGTCGGGTGGCATCGAGCAGCATCTCGACCACACCGTCGGCTTGACGACTCGGCTCCGGCAGCCCCGCCACCTCGATCCCGAGCCGCCGGGCGACCGAGGAACGCACCTCGTCGCCGACCAACCGCTCGCCTTCGATGGCCGAGGACTTCAAGGCATCCTCGACCGCCACGGCCAGGCTCGACGCGGTCAGCAGATCGAGCCCCAGACCATGAAGCCGCCCGAGGTGCCGGCCTTGGGCATATCGGACCTCAGCCACCGGCTCGGCGAGCGCCTCCGAGTCCCAGACGAACCTCGGCCAGTCGGCGAGTTCATGGATGTATCGCTTTCCACGCAGCATCTGCGGTGAATATACGACTCATTCGCCGCAAGAGTCCTCATTCACCGATCATTTTGCGGTGAATAGCCACTCCAATCACCGCAGACAACCGTCCGCACTCGACCCGCGCGGTCATGCTCCGCACCCAGCCTCACCGGCCCCATCGCTCCCCGTCCCGGCCCCGTCACCCCGTCACGTCCGCGATCCCCTCGATCTCGATCCGCCGCCCGTCGGGGAACTCCGCGGTGAGATGCAGGGTGCC
>CAYZSH010000231.1:0-4821 GCA_964481025.1 uncultured Isosphaeraceae bacterium | reverse complement strand
TCGCGGCGGACGTGGCGATCCTCGCACGGGCCGAAGGGCTCGAGGCACATGCTCGTGCTGCGGAGGTGGATCGGCAGTCGCCTGTGCGTTTGGCCTGACGGACAATTTCGCGTTGTTCCTGAGATGACGTTGGAATCAGGCGCGATCGTTGGCTAGCATGCGCGGCGATGGCCCGGATTCTCGCCAACCCGATGCACCCGATGCACCTCGTCATTCTTGGACGAGGGTGCCGGTGATGCATTCGACGAGAACTCCCTGAGAGACCTGATCGAACGCGACGCCGGCACCCGAGCCGGCGTCGTTTCGTTCGGATCCACGGTGACCCGACGACGCCGGAGGCAAAAGCCCGGCACCTCGGAGTCCACCGATGACCATTCGCCACATCTCGTCCGACACCCGTCTCGCCCTCGTTCGGAATCACGAGCGTCCGATGCGGCCGACTCGGCATCTGCTGATGGCGGCGCGTCGTCGTCTGATCGCCGGAGAAGCGATCTCGATTCGAGGTCGCCGTCGTGGATCGGTGGAGCGATGCCGGGGAGGTGGCACGTGCTGATCCCCGCCTTCGACGCCGGCGACACGCCTCGGCGACTGGCCGATCTGACCGGCTGTGCGCTGCTCGGACCGATCTCGTGGACCGCGTCGCCCGCCGACCGACGGCCGCTTCCGGAGGTCGGTGTCGCCGGTCGTTTCCGCTGGCGAGCCGGGGTCCGGACCCGGGACGAGATCGCCGCCGTGCTGGCCGAAAGCCGCGGTCGGGTCGTGATCGAGGCCGACACCGATCCCGCCGAGTTGATCGGTCTTCCCATCGCTCGTCTGATCGTGCGGATCGGTCCCGACTTCCGCGACGCGGTCGACGCGATCGTGCGGTTCCGACCGTTCGTCGGCGGATTCGAACTGGTCTGGTCGGACGAGATGACGACCACGCGGGCGTTCGCCACGCGTCGCGGACTTCGTCGTCTGGCCGGTGACTGCGACCTCGCGATCGAGGATCCGATCGCCGATGCGGTGACGATCACGGCGCTCGACGCGATCGGGATCGATGTCATCCGAGCCGCGGGCTTCGGCGCCGCCGACCCTGATTTGATGGATTCGATCGACCCGATCGAGGTGATCGGCACCATCATGCGATCGACGCGGACCGACGGGCGTTGGCCGACGGTCATCTGCGACGAGGCGGGTCGGGCGTTGTCCCTGGTGGCATCGAGTCCGCGCAGTCTGCGGCGGACGGTGATGGTCGGGCAGGCCTCCTTCGAACGAACCGAAGGCGTGCACGCACCAGGTCTCGCGTTCGAGGCGCCGTGGCGACCGCTCGCGATCGAGATCGATGTGGACCGCACCGCGATCCGCATGGTCGTCGCCCCGGAATCACAGGCGTCGCCGACTGCGTCGTCGTCGGCGAGCGGCGCGATGCTCGGTTGGTCGGGAGCGTCGTTCGGTGCCGGTGATCGGGTCAGGCCGATCGCCCGCACTGATGGCTGGACCGATGACCGACTCATCGGCGGTCATCGCAACGGTCCGGCCACCCTGGCGGACCTGGCCCGATCACGTCGCGGGCGCGTGCCGTTGGCCGGGTGAGAGATCACCGCGGGGAGAGAGACCGGGGGATTCTCCGGGGGATCGACAACGGTCGGGGTCTTGGCGACGGAGGAACCGCCGAGCCCCGGCCGTTCGTCTTCACGGACGGCGAGTGCCCCGTCGTCGGAGACCAAGTCTCGCAAATCTCGGGACAGGTCCATTTCTGCGACCCCTCCGCGGGGCCGGACTCCGGGATTGCCCGCCGCAAATGGACCTGTCCCATTTTGCTCAGGCGGTCATGAGGTCTCACGCCGTCTCGCCGCTACGCTTCCGGCATGAGGTTCATCCCCCACTCCGTCGTCGCGTCCGTCGTCCGCGTGCTCGCGGTGACGTGTCTCGCGTTCTCGACCTCGCTCACCCTCGCCGAGGAGATCCGCATCCTGCGTGACCCGTGGGGTGTGCCGCACATCTACGCGACCACCACCCATGGTGCCGGGTACGGCCATGGCTGGGCGGTTGCCGAGGATCGCATGCTCGAGGCGCTCAACGCGATGTGGACCGCACAGGGTCGTCGCACCGAGATCGAGGGCGAGAAGGCGGTGCAGATCGACCGCACCTTCCGACTCCTCCGCATCGGCGAGTTCCTCGAAGCGCATTGGGACGACTATCCCGCGCCGATCCGCGACCTCGCCGAGGGTTACGCCGACGGCTTCAACGCCTACATGGCGGCGCACCCCGACGAAGTCCCCGCGTGGGCGACGCCGATCGAGCCGGTGTGGACGCTCGCGGTCGGTCGACTCGTGAACTTCTGGCCGTCGCTCGGCAACGTCAACGGCGAGCGTCGCGGCCTGGCGAAGCCGCTCTCGGTGCTCGACTTCGGGATGAGCGACGAACACTGGCGGGCGGTCGGATCCAACGGCTTCGCGATCGCCGCCGAACGGTCGGCGACCGGCGCCGCGATGATCGCGGCCGATCCGCACATGCCGTGGAAGCACGAGTTCCGTCTGTACGAGTCGCATCTGGTGAGCGACGAGATCGACTTCGCGGGCGCCGGCTTCATCGGCTCGGCGCTGCCGGTCTTCGGCCGCACGCCGCATGTCGCGTGGACGTGGACCGCGAACAAGCCCGACCACGGTGATGTCTATCGACTGGAACTCGATCCCTCGAACCCCGAGCGGTATCGCTTCGACGGTGGCTGGCGCGAGTTCGAGCGACGGGAGGCGACCTATCGCCTGCCCGACGGTGGTGAAGTGGTCGAGACGATCCGCTGGTCGGTCCACGGACCGGTCACGCGGCACGATCCCGCCGAGAACCTCGCGGTCGCGTACTGGATGTCCGCGTACGGACTCTGGGAACCGCCGGTGCAGTTTCTCGACATGGTGCAGGCGAGGAACCTCGACGACCTTGAACGGGCGATGGCCCGGATGCAGTTCGCGAGCTTCAACATCGTCGCGGCCGACAGCGCCGGTGACGTCCTCTTCGTCTGCGGCGGTCGCGTGCCGCGTCGGCCGGAAGGTCTCGACGCCGAGCGTCCGCTGGACGGCGCCGACCCCGATCTGGTGTGGGACGAGATCGTCCCGTGGTCGGAACTGCCCGCCGTGCGTCGTCCCGCCTGCGGCTTCGTGCAGAACTGCAACAACGATCCGCAGTTCACGACCGGCACCGACGCGGATCCCAATCCCGTGACGTTCCCGCTCGGCACCGGCGGCGGTCGTGGTGACGGTCACGACACGATCCGCGCGTGGTACCTGCGTCAGCGGTTGAACGAGGTTCCCGAGATCGACCCCGCCCTGGCTCGCGAAATCCTCTGCGACGGCACGATGATCCCTCACCGCGTCATGCGCGAGCGACTACAGGTGGCGTGGGATCGGTTCGGCGAGACGTATCCCGATCGACGTCGGATCGAGCGTGACGTGCGTGGCCTCATCGAGTGGGACGGCGTGCCGCGGGCGATGGCGAGCGAGCCGACGCTCTTCCTTCTGTGGCTCTACCTCTATGGTGGCGAGAAGGCGATGCTCGGCGTCGACTTCATGACTCGTCCGAGCGACGACATGGACGAGACCGACGCCACCCGACTCTTCGACACGCTCCGTGATGCCCGCAAGCGGATCGGCAGCATGCTGCCGTTCGGTTCGGACCTGCCGTGGGGACTGGCGCACGTCATCCGCAAGAACGGTCGTCCGTACTCGGTCGAGACCGGCATGTATCCGGCGATCTCGCTGATGAACGCCAATGCCGACCTGCGCGGCAGCGACATCTCGAAGATCCAGTGCACGATCGGATCGGCGTACGTGGCGTTGCACGAGATGTCGGATCCGCCGCGGACGTGGTCGGTGACGCCGATCGGTCAGACCGATCGCGCCGATCGACCGTACGCCGACAACGTCACGCAGCTCTTCGCCCGCCGCGAACTCAAGCCACTGCCGTTGACGCTCGAGCAGCTGGCGGAGGTCGGGGCGGTGGAGACGGTGCTCACGATCGAGTGAGTGCCCTGATCTCCCCAGATTCCGAGTCTCCTGCTCACCTGCTCACCTGATCTCCTCCTCTCGCCGAAGGCGCCCGATGCCCCCCACCGATCCCATCCTCGTCCTGCTCGACTTCGACGCCTGGGCGAACCATCGCCTCTTCGACGCGTGCGAGCCGCTGACCGACGCCGACCTCGATCGACCGTTCGAGATGGGGCTCGGCTCGCTTCGGCCGACCCTCGCCCACAACGTCGGCGCGATGATGGGATGGACCGACGTCCTCACCCGCGCGAGCGAGCCGCGGTTCCGACCCGAGTCGAATGAGCGACCGATGTCGATCGCCGAGATCCGGACCCTGCACGACACCACCGCCCGCGAGTTCCGCGACGCGGTGTTCGCGGGGCCGATGGACGAGATCCTCACGCCCGAGCGGAACGGTCGATCGTTCACGTTCAGCCGCGGCGGGATCGCGACGCACGTCCTGACCCACTCGATGCACCACCGGGCGCAGTGCCTGAACATGCTTCGTCATCTCGGGGTCGAGACCCAGCCCGAGTCGAGCGTGTTCCAGTGGATGCTGGCGCACCCGCCGGGGGCGTGAGACGGCCTGTCGTCGACTCGGTGACGGCGCGAGTTCGGAAGTTGAACGAGTCGGCCACGAACCCCCTCCGCCTGCTTCGCAGGCACCTCCCCCGGGCCCGGGGGAGGAGAACCGTATTGCCGCGCTCTGCACGACTCCGCTCCCCCTCCGGGGGAGCTGTCGCCGAAGGCGACTGAGGGGGCTGTGGCGCCGACCTGTCCCGGAAGGCAGGGGCGGGCGTCGGCATGCGGGCGATCCGAT
>CAYZSH010000230.1:0-4842 GCA_964481025.1 uncultured Isosphaeraceae bacterium | reverse complement strand
GCGGTCGGTGCGTGTCCTCAACTCCCCCCGCCAACTCCCCTGACTCCCGTCAGATCACCCCCCCTGGGCGACCTCGCGTGACCTCGAGGGGTGATTCAGGCCCCAAAGTTGAGACTCGGTCGCAAGATCGGTTGCAGGATCCACCACGATCGGTAGGATGCCGCTCCTCGCCCGAATTGCGACTGAGTCTCATCCGCAGGATTGCCATGCCCGCCATCGCGCCTTCAACGGACAGTTCCCCCGTCGAGTCCCGGGCCTCCGGGACCGCCGAAACCGCCGCCCCGCGCCTGAGCGATCGCCCCTGGGTGCGGTTCGCTGCCATCGGTGGCTTCCTGTTCTTCCTCGTCAAGGGACTCGTCTGGCTCGGCGTCGTCGGCGCCGCCATCTTCCAGATCGCCAACTGAGGCCACCCCCATGTCCACCCCTGCCCCGACTGCCGCCACCACCCTCGTGGCCGACCTGCTCAAGTCCGAGACCGCCGACGCCCACCACCGCGCGGAGACGCACCCGGTGCAGAAGGCCTTCGCCTCCGGGACGATCGCCACCGCCGACCTCGCCGCCCTGTTCCACCGTCTGCACTGCCTGCTCGCCGAGGTCGAACGGCGCCATGAGGATGAGTCGACCACACACCCCGGCCTGCGGGCCCTGCGAGAGGATGCGACGCCGCACCGCGATCGACTCGCGAAGGATCTCTCGGGGCTCGATCCCCAGTCGGAACACGCCGCAGCATCGCCCGCGGTGACCCGATTCGTCGATCGGCTCGGCGGCGAGCGCTGGCACCCCGCCGCGATCGCCGGCGCCTTCTACGTCCTCGAAGGCTCCATGAACGGCAACCGCTTCATCCGCATGGGACTCGAACGACACCGTCCCGACCTCACGCCTCATCTCTCCTACCTCGACCCTTACGGCGACGAGCAACGGGCCAGATGGCAGGCGACACGAGCCCGCCTCGACGCCGTCGCCCCTTGCGACGAAAGCCGCCGCCTCATGCTCGACGCGGCCCATGCCACCTTCGATTGCGTGGCGGCGCTCTCGGAGGAAGTGCTTGAACAACACACTCGACGGACGGCATCGGCCGCGGTCGAGACCAAGCCCTCGCCCCGCTGCCCTGTCACCGGGCACGGCTGAAACGCGAAGACCCGACAAGTCCGGTTGACGGGAGGATCGATACCGCGGGAGTGACTGTCGCTACAGTCACTCCCGCGACTTTCGTACCAGCCCCCTCGTTCTTCATCCACAGCCCCCATGACTTCCCCGTTCCGTCTCCACAGCCAGTTCCAGCCGACCGGCGATCAGCCGGCCGCGATCGAGCAGCTCGTGGACGGCATCGAGACCGGACGCCGCGCCCAGGTCCTGCTCGGCGCCACCGGCACCGGCAAGACCTTCACGATGGCGAACGTCATCCAGAAGGTCGGACGCCCCACGCTGGTCGTGAGCCACAACAAGACGCTCGCCGCCCAGCTCTTCGAGGAACTGCGCGAGCTCTTCCCCGACAACGCGGTCTCCTACTTCGTCTCGTACTACGACTACTACCAGCCCGAGGCGTACATCCCCGCCCGCGACATCTACATCGAGAAGGACGCGAGCCGCAACGACGACCTCGACCGGCTGCGACTCGCCGCGACGAGCAGCCTGCTCAGTCGCCGCGACGTCATCGTGGTGGCGAGCGTCTCGTGCCTCTACGGCCTCGGATCGCCCGGCGAGTACGCGAAGAAGATCGTCATGCTCGAGAAGGGCCGCTCGATCGACCGCCGGAAGTTCCTGCTCGCACTCGCCGACATGCAGTACGTCCGCAACGAGGTCGATCCGAAGCGAGGCCAGTACCGGGTGAAGGGCGACTGCATCGAGGTCTTCCCCGCCTACGAGGAGCACGGCGTCCGCATCGATCTCTGGGGCGACGAGGTCGAGGGCCTCGAACTCTTCGATCCGCTGACCGGCGAGGTGCTCGCGTCGGAGAGTCGGGTGTTCATCTTCCCGGCCGTGCACTACGTCATGCCCGAGGATCACAAGGCGGCGGCGATCAACTCGATCCGCGTGGAGCTCGCCGAGACCGTCGAGGACTTCAAGGAGCAGGGCAAGCTGCTCGAGGCCCAGCGACTGCTCGGCCGCACCCGTTACGACCTCGAGATGATCGAGGAGGTCGGCTACTGCTCGGGCGTCGAGAACTACGCGCGACACTTCGACGGCCGGCAGCCGGGCGAGCGGTCGTTCTGCCTGCTCGACTACTTCCGGCACGGCTTCGCGGGAGCGCATGCGGGCGAGGGCATCGGAAGCACCGACGACTGGCTCTGCCTGATCGACGAGAGCCACGTGACGATCCCGCAGATCCGCGGCATGTACTTCGGCGATCGCCGTCGCAAGGAGACGCTCGTCGAGCACGGCTTCCGTCTGCCGAGCGCTCTCGACAACCGGCCGCTCAAGTTCGACGAGTTCGAACTGCTCGTGCCGCAGGTCGTCTACGTCTCCGCGACGCCGAGCGCCTACGAACTCGAGCAGGCCGAGGGCGTGGTCGTCGAACAGGTCATCCGACCGACCGGTCTCGTGGATCCCCCGATCGAGGTCCGCCCGGCCCGCGGCCAGGTGCACGACCTCACCGCGATGTGCCGCGAACGTGCCGAGCGCGGCGAGCGAACCCTCGTCACCGCGCTCACCAAGCGACTCTGCGAGGAGCTCACCGACTGGCTCGAGCGACAGGGCATCCGCGTGCGGTACCTGCATTCCGAGATCGACACCCTGGAACGCCTGGAGATCCTGACGGCGCTTCGCGAAGGCGAATTCGACGTGCTGGTCGGCGTGAACCTGCTCCGCGAAGGCCTCGACCTGCCCGAAGTCTCGCTCGTCTGCATCCTCGACGCCGACAAGCAGGGTTTTCTCCGCTCGACGTCGAGTCTCATCCAGACGATGGGCCGCGCGGCCCGCAACGCCAACTCGCTTGCGATCATGTACGCCGACGCGGTCACGCCCGAGATGCAGGCCGCGATCGACGAGGTGAACCGTCGCCGCGAGAAGCAGCTCGCCCACAACGCCGAGCACGGCATCACGCCCCAGACCATCAAGAAGGCGATCCGCCGCGGCATGGAGCAGGAGCTCGCGGCCCGACGCACCGCCCGAGCCGCGATCGGCGAGAAGCAGTCCGAGACCTATGGTCGCGACGAACTGGTCGCGATGTTCGAGGAGGCGATGCTGGAAGCCGCCCGGAACCTCGAGTTCGAGAAGGCCGCGGAACTCCGCGACCGGATCGAGCGGCTCAAGGCCATGCCCGAGGGCGGCGAGCTCTCCATGGAGGAGGCCGGCGCCCCCCGGACCCGAGCCGGCAAGGCCGGGTCGAGCGCCGGCAAGAGCCGCGGGAAGAAAGGGCGGCGGAAAGGCTGAACGGCAGGCGCCTGCCATGCCGGCCCAAAAACAAAGTCCGCCGCTCGTCGCGGCGTCCGGTCATCTGGCTGGGTTGTCTGGCGGTCGGTCAGCGGGTCGGTCGGACCTTCAGGGCAGTGCCTCGAAGTCGGATGCCCTTGGCGGCCTTCTCGAGGGCCTGGCGGGCGTCGGCTCGAAGGCCCGATCCGCCGACCATGCGATTCGACCGCGCCGTTTCCGTGCCGCGAAGTCGCGGCGACTGATTCGGATTGGTGACGAGTCGGGCCATGAGCGGCATCCGGGGTCTGACCTGGCCGGCCGGTCGGCGGCGAACAGTTCGTCCGCCGACTGGTCCAGTATTCGGATGGATCGACCAGACTGCACGCAGGATCCGCGGATTCGGCGGATCTTGTTCAAATCACCACCTTTCCGACCCCGGATCCGAGCCTGAATCCACGGTTTCCGGACCGGAGAACCCCGCACCACCCGCGCCACCCGCACGTGATCGCCCCGACCGGCGGGGGCAAGCACCTTCCAAGTCGACTTCCGCGTCGCGTCGCGCCCGTCCGAATCGGAGGGGACCCCGGAATCATCCCTCTACAATCCCTCCCCCATGCCAGCCGGCCCCTCCACCGCCAAGTCGCCCCCCGCCCCCTCCGGACTCGTCCGGATCCGCGGTGCCCGCGAGCACAACCTGAAGGACCTCGATCTCGAGATCCCCCGCGACCGGCTCGTCGTGATGACCGGAGTCTCGGGGTCGGGCAAGAGTTCGCTCGCCTTCGACACGATCTTCGCCGAGGGGCAGCGGAAGTACATGGAGTCGCTCTCCGCGTACGCCCGGCAGTTCCTCGACCAGATGCGGAAGCCCGACATCGAATCGATCGAGGGCCTCCCGCCGACCATCGCGATCGAGCAGCGGGGCGGCGGGCACACCCCCCGATCGACCGTCGCGACCACCACCGAGATCTACGACTACCTGCGGCTTCTCTTCGCCCGGGCCGGTCGTCCGACCTGCTGGCATCGCGATGCGAAGGGACGCGTCTGCGGCAACCCGATCACCGCGGCGAGCCCGACGCAGATCGTCGAGATGCTGCTGACCAGATTCGACGGCCGTCGGGCGATGGTCTGCGGCCCCGTGGTCCGTGGGCGCAAGGGCTTCCACAAGGAGATCGCCGAGGGGCTCCAGAAGCAGGGCTTCGTGCGGGCCCGGGTCAACGGCTCGATCATCGACCTCCGCGAGGCCCTCAAGGAGGACGGCGACAATCCCCTCGGCCTCGGCCGCTACGAGATGCACGACATCGAGGCGGTGGTCGATCGCGTGAAGATCGATGCCGAGGGTCGTCAGCGACTCGCGGAGAGCGTCGAAACCGCGTTCAAGATCGGCACCGGCTCGCTTCTCCTGCTGGTCGAGGACGACTCGGCGGACGCCGGATGGTCGGAGCACCGATTCAGCGAGCATTTCGCGTGTCCCGATCACCCCGAGTGCTCGAT
>CAYZSH010000229.1:0-4906 GCA_964481025.1 uncultured Isosphaeraceae bacterium | reverse complement strand
TCTTCATCGACCACGGCACCGGCGTCGTCATCGGCGAGACGACCCGCATCGGCGAGCGGTGCCGGATCTACCAGGGCGTGACCCTCGGGGCGAGCCGGTTCGAAACCGGGCCGGATGGTCGCCTCCGTCGAGGCTACCAGCGGCATCCGACCCTCGAGGACGACGTGATCGTCTACGCGGGTGCGACGATCCTCGGCGGCGACACGGTGGTGGGGCGGGGTTCGATCGTGAACGGCGGCGTCTTCCTCACCCAGTCGGTCCCGCCCGGATCGATCGTCGCGGGCCCCAGCCTCGAGATCCGTCTGCGGACGAGGTGACCGTCAGTGGCCGCGGATGAGGCGAATTCCACGCGGTGAGCCGTCCGAATCGCCATCCCCCGTCGCGTACAATCCGTCCCCCAAAACTCCGATCTTCACTTTCCACTCCCCCCCGGACTCACCATGACCTCGTACGACCCGTTCGGTGCCCGCGCCACCCTCCAGACGCCCGAAGGCGATCGCGACTGGTATCGCCTCGATGCCCTGTCGAACCTCGGTGACGTCGCGACGCTCCCGATGTCGATCAAGGTGCTGCTCGAGAGCTGCCTGCGGAACTGCGACGGCCGCGTGGTCACCGAGGACCACGTCAAGGCGCTGGCCTCGTACGACCCGAAGAACGTCGGTGAGGTGGAGATCGCCTTCACGCCCGGTCGGGTGGTGCTGCAGGACTTCACCGGCGTCCCCTGCGTGGTGGACCTCGCCGCGATGCGGGATGCGATGAAGTCACTCGGTGGTGATCCGAAGAAGGTCAACCCGCTGGTGCCGTGCGATCTCGTCATCGATCACTCGGTGCAGGTCGACGCGTTCAACTCCGGCGTCGCGCTCACCGTCAACGCCGAGAAGGAGTTCGAGCGCAACGAGGAGCGGTACGAGTTCCTGAAGTGGGGTCAGCAGGCGTTCGACAACTTCCGCGTCGTCCCGCCCGCGACCGGCATCGTGCACCAGGTCAACCTCGAGTACCTCGCGAAGGTCGTCTGGACCCGCGACGGCGTGCTCTTCCCCGACTCGCTCGTCGGCACCGACAGTCACACCACGATGATCAACGGTCTCGGCGTGCTCGGCTGGGGCGTCGGCGGCATCGAGGCCGAGGCGGTCATGCTCGGCCAGCCGATCTACATGCTCATCCCCGAGGTCGTCGGCGTCCGACTCGTCGGCGCGCTCCCCGAGGGAACGACCGCGACCGACCTCGTGCTCCGCATCACCGAGATGCTTCGCCAGCACGGCGTGGTCGGCAAGTTCGTCGAGTTCTTCGGACCGGGCCTCGCGGACATGCCGCTCGCGACGCGGGCGACGATCGCGAACATGGCGCCCGAATACGGCGCGACCTGCGGCCAGTTTCCGATCGACGACCGCACCCTCGAGTACATGCGGCTCTCCGGCCGCGACGAGGCGCTGGTCGCCACCGTCGAGGCGTACGCGAAGGCGCAAGGACTCTGGCGGAACGACGAGGTCGAGGCCCGCTTCACCGACGTCCTCGAGCTCGACATGTCGACGATCGAACCGGCGCTCGCCGGCCCGAAGCGACCGCAGGATCGCGTCGTCCTCTCCGACATGCAGTCGAACTGGCGCCGGGTTCTGGAAGACTCGTTCGGCCGTGCCGGGGCGACCGGAGGCACCCGCACCGACCGCTGGGTCGGTGACGGCGGGGCCGGCTCGGACAACGGTGCGGCGGCGGCGGTCGCCGATCCGCCCGCGACCGCGGTCGCGCTCGAGGGCGAGACCTTCGAGCTCAAGGACGGCGACGTCGTCGTCGCGGCGATCACGTCCTGCACCAACACCAGCAACCCGAGCGTCATGATCGGCGCGGGTCTGCTTGCGAAGAAGGCCCGCGAGAAGGGTCTGCACCGCAAGCCGTGGGTCAAGACCTCGCTCGCCCCCGGCTCGAAGGTCGTCACCGACTACCTGCAGCGGGCGGAACTGCTCGACGACCTCGAGGCCTGCGGCTTCTACCTCGTCGGCTACGGCTGCACGACCTGCATCGGCAACTCGGGCCCGCTGCCCGAGGCGATCTCCGAGTCGATCCGGGCCAACGATCTCGTCGCGACCAGCGTGCTCAGCGGCAACCGCAACTTCGAGGGTCGCATCCACGCCGACATCAAGGCCAACTTCCTCGCCTCGCCGCCGCTGGTCGTCGCCTACGCCCTCGCCGGCACCGTGGACATCGACTTCGCCGTCGATCCGATCGGGCAGGACGAGGCGGGCAACGACGTCTTCCTGAAGGACATCTGGCCGACCACCGACGAGGTCGAGTCGACCGTCGCCGCGTCGCTCGGCCGCGACCAGTTCATCACGCAGTACGCCGACGTCTTCGCGGGCAGTGCCGAATGGCAGGCGATCGACTCGGTCGCCGGCGAGATGTACCGCTGGGACGACGCGAGCACGTACGTGCAGAACCCGCCGTTCTTCACCGGCATGACCCTCGACGTCGAGCCGATCCGCCCGATCGAGAACGCGCGATGTCTGGCGCTCCTCGGCGACTCGGTCACGACCGACCACATCTCGCCTGCGGGCAACATCAAGAGCGACTCGCCGGCGGGTCAGTGGCTGGTCGAGCGTGGCGTTCCGGTGTCGCTGTTCAACAGCTACGGCTCGCGGCGCGGCAACGACCGCGTCATGACCCGCGGCACGTTCGCGAACATCCGCATCCGCAATCGCCTCGCCCCCGGCACCGAAGGCGGTTACACGACCGATTTCCTCGACGGGCAGGTGAAGTTCATCTACGACGCCGCGATGCACTACCGCGAGGCCGGTGTGCCGCTCGTGGTGCTCGCGGGCGTGGACTACGGCATGGGCTCGAGCCGCGACTGGGCCGCCAAGGGCACGAACCTGCTCGGCGTGAAGGCCGTCGTCGCGAAGAGCTTCGAGCGGATCCACCGCTCGAACCTCGTCTTCATGGGTGTGCTGCCGCTCGAGTTCCGCAACGGCGAGGATGCCGATGCCCTCGGGCTCGCGGGCGACGAAACCTTCGATGTCGCGGTGCCCGAGGATCTCCAGCCGCGGCAGGAGATCAAGGTGACCGCACGCCGCACCGACGGCACCGAGAAGGTCTTCTACGCGATCGCCCGTGTGGACACGCCGGTCGAGGTCGACTACTACCGCAACGGCGGCATCCTGCCGACCGTGCTTCGGAAGATGGCCGCTTCCTGACCGGATCTGCGACCGTCGCCGCGACTGTGGCGACGACGACGCCATCGAGATCGCCGCACCGGGCCCGCGCATCGCGCGGGCCCGGTGTCGTTGTGCGAGTGGCGTTGGGGTTCTTCCCGGTTGCCGGAACTTCCGCCGCAGTTCCAGGCCGGGGCGATGCGGCGTCTAGGCTGCGACGGAACGATCCGGGGCGGCGAGGCGGGGTGCACATGCGGGAGTCCGAGGTTCATCCGAGTTCGGGGGATGGTCGGCGACGGGCCATGGCCAGGTTGCGGGAAGGGATGCTCGAGACGATCGAAGCCATGGGCGACGGGTTGCTGGGCCGTGCGACGCCGGGCAGGGCGTGGTGGCACGACGCGTTGTCCGCAGCCATGGCGCGGCCGGTCGGACGTGATCCGGATCCGCCCGCCGGCATCGATGAACTCACGGTGCTCGTCTCGGATGCACCCGAGATCGTCCGCGTGCTCGCCGCCGCGAAGTACGGCGCCGACGGAGATCCGTGGCGGTGGCTCGGTCGTCGGCTGGGTGACGAGGTGCGAGCGGGGGCGGCTTGGTTCGAGGGGCTTCACGATCGTCCCTCGGTCTGGAACGGTCGTGCGCCATACGTCGTGCCGCTTCCGAGTCACTGGTGGCGTCGCCGCCACCGCGGCATCGATCACACGAAACTGCTCGCCATCGAGGTGGCGGCGTCGATACGCGGACGGCGGCGGCACTGGCTGTCGCGGCGATGGGGGGCGCCGCAGATGGGGGCTGACCGTCGAGCTCGACAGCAGGTCGCGGGGCAGATCGCGGGCGGACCCATGCGATCGCTGGAGCGGTGGCTTCGTGGTCGCCGCCGATGGGATCTCGACGCTCCGGTGCTGCTCGTGGACGACATCGTGACGACGGGGGCGAGTCTCTCCGCATGTGCCCGCGTACTGCGATCGCTGGGGCATCGAACCGTCGTGGCGGCGGTGATCGCCGGCCATCAGGGCCCGCCCATCGACGACTTGTCCACAGTTGACCCACTGGACTGGGTGGGATTGTGAACGTCTCGAAGATCGTCGGTGGTTTTTTCCGGCAGCCTGAGCCCTCGCCGGACTGCGCGTTATCGGCTATGCTGACCGCCTGAGAAACCTCAGGCGACGGTTTTTTCCGGACCTTTGCGGTTATTCGGCGATGGTCTCCCGGGGATCGCCGTGGCAACCGCTCAAAAAACTCCGTTTGACCCCCCGTTTTGGTCGTTCGAGCGGGTTGACACCTGCTGTGGTTTCTCTAACATGACCCGTCTCGCGACTGCGAAAGGCATTCGCGACGCAACCCCGGTTGCGACTCTCTCTGACAAGTGAACGATTCGGACACGCCGCGAGGATGTCACTGAAGCCAAGCCTGTTCACACAGGTGAGGTGGAAGTATCCCAACCCCGGGCGACCCACTACAGCCGGGTCGTCCGTTGGACATCCTTGTGATACCAGATCATTTCCTACAGGGGATCTGTACACGACCTGCTTGCAGGTCAGGTAGAGATGTCCAAGAACTCTCCGGCAGGCTTGCCACCTGCCGGCACCGGATGGTCACCTCGGTGACTCCTGTATCCGGTGAAGACCGGTCGCGTTTTCCGACGCGATCAACCAGGCAAACCCTTCGAATGTCAGTCGTCCCTCGGGACGGCCATCGATAAAGCAATTGAAGAGTTTGATCCTGGCTCAGATTGAACGCTGGCGGCATGGCTAAAACATGCA
>CAYZSH010000228.1:0-4912 GCA_964481025.1 uncultured Isosphaeraceae bacterium | reverse complement strand
GGCGGACCCGGCCGTCGATCAACGCGACGCCACGGCCGGGCACGAGTCCCTGGACTCGGAGACGACCGACGAGACCCGTGAGACGCTCACGAAGCACGACGGCTGCTCGTTCCTCAACTTCGGCAGGTGCAAGCCCCGACTTCGACGAGGTTTCCGTCAAAGCCTGCGGTCTGTTCGCTCTGGGGAAGTGACGTGGACTGATCGCCAGCGGATCGCGCAATCCAGGCGCCGGAAGGTCCGCGTTCGGGAGGTCCGGGAACGCCGGAGGCGCCGGAACGGACGCCAGGGTCTCCTCGGACTCCGTGGCCATCGCCGTCCTTGGAATGCTGGTGAGCAGACGAATCCGCGCCCAGAGCAGCAGACCCAGCGGCTGTGCCAGCGCCGCGAGCGGCACCGCAAGCACCAGGGTGGCGAGCATGGTGTTCCGCCGACGAAGCCGACGGATCACCGGATCGATGGCACTGCGAAGCCGCTCACCGACGACGGCCCCACGACTGGAGTTCGGCTGTCCACTCATGATCTCGACTCCTGTTTTCCGTCGGTCTCGTCTCGATGAAGGACGTCGAGCTCCAGTTCGATCCGCGCCGCGACCCCTCCGTCGATCTCGACGCGCCGCAGCACGACCTTCGTCGTTCGGACGGGCGCCGGCAGATCGTCCACGAGCGCCAGCAGTTCGCGGATCGCGGCCCAGTCGCCGGAGAGCTCCACCCGGACCGGCGTCGCCCGCCAGTCCTCGGGAGCGTCGCTCGCCGCCGGACCGGGACGTCCGGCCGTGAAGGTCTGATCGAGCACCCGCACGCCGTCGATCGGAAGCGAGAGCCTGCGAATGACACCCGCGAGATCCGGCGATCCGAGCGGAACGCGGTCGAATCCCTCGGTGCGGAGCATGCTCCGGCGTCGATCACGTTCGACCTTCGCCGCATCCAGCCGCGCCTCGGGCACCGCGGCATCCGCGATCCGCCCGTGAAGCGACACGACGTCATCCTCCAGGTCCGCGGCGCGAAGATGCAGCGGGCGGACGCCGAACCAGGTGGCCAGCGCGGTCGCGGCGGTCACGATCAACGCCGTCTTCAGCACGCGATCGACGGTCATCGGCTCTTCTCCCCGTCTCGTTCGGGCTGTTCGGGAATCGGACTCGCGGCGTCCAGATCGATCAGAAACGCCAGCCGAAACGACCGGGCCGCATCGCCCCCGACATCGCGATGCCGGGTGCTCTCCACTCGGACGTCGTCGAAGAACGGTCGCGTGCGGAGGGCGTCCACGAACGCGGCCACCGCCTCGTCGGTCGCGGCGAAACCCTCGATCTCGCCCTCGATCCGCCGCGTCGAATCACGCCGTTCCTCGCGGCGTGGCGTCCGCAGCGGCGTGGCGACCAGCGACCCCGCATCGAGTTCCAACCGTTCCAGACTCGCCGACTCGGGAAGGTCCGCGATGATCGCGGCCAGCAGATCGCTCGCGGCGAACGGGATCGTGACCGACCGCCAGACCGCCAGATCGTCGCCGAGTCGCTCGAGTTCCTCGGTGGTGCGGGCGAGTTCGGACTCGATCGCCATCGTGGCCTCCGCCCGCGAGACGACGTCCGCATGGACGCGACGCGCGGTGCCGAGGCGGATCGCACCGACCGACCACGCCACGACGAGCAGGCATCCCGCGACGCCCGCACACCGCGAGACGAACGACCGCTCGCTGGACTCGCGCACGCGATTCCGCACGCCGGCGGGCCGAAGATCCATTCGTCGCATGCTCATGCGGCCTTCTCCCTGGACACCGGCGGACGCAGGGCCAGACCGAGCGCGGTGGCCCAGGCGACCGGCGCCGAGCCGTCGGCGACGGCACGGGCGATCGAACCGAGTCGTCCCTCGAGCACCGGATCGCGCTCGACGGGGATGTCCGGCATCGCTCGACCGATGACATCCGCGAGTCCCGGCGTCGCACCCGCTTCGCCGGAGAGATCGAGGGCCACCGGACGTGAGAGACGCGCTGCGACGGTGGCGTATCGCACCGCCATCGACACCTCGTCGGCGAGCGGTGATGCCGCCCGACGCACCGCGTCCTCGACCGCGGCCCGCACCAGTCCCTCGCTTCGACCGTGTGCGGCTTCACGCCGCGTGCGGGTCGCCTCCGCCTCGTCGATGCCGAGGTCCCGGGCGATCTCGCGATCGATCGCGGCGCCTCCGGTCTCGACCCGCTTCGCGAAGACCACGCCGTCACCGCGCATGATCACGACCCACGAGTCGTGCTCGGCGACGTCCACGACCACCCGCACGATCTCTCGTTCACTGTCCCGCCGTGATCGCATCGACTGCGCCCGTCCGGCGCCGAGAAACGCCGGCTCGACCGCGATCGGCCGAAGCCCCGCGTCGAGAATCGGCGAGAGCACGGCCTCGATCGCCGACGCGGCGCCGGCCACGAGCAGCATCTCCAGTCGTCCGTCATCTCCGGGTTCGCGGCCGACCACGATCGGCTCGGCGACCACGTCGGCACCGTCGATTCCGAGCTGGCCCGCGGCCTCCCAGCGGGCGGCCTCGCGGAGTTCCTCGCCCTCCAGACGCGGAAGGCGTGCCGGCCGCACCATGAGCGCATCCCGCGGCGGGGCCACGACCGCGTCCCGACCCGCGAAGCCGCGACAGGCGCGGCGAAGCTCGGCGACATCGATGCGACCATCCTGCAGAGGCACCACCGCGGCATGACGGATCGCGTCCGAACGTCCGGACTCGAGCTGGACGAGCCGCACGACGGTCGCGCCGACCTCGATGCCGATCGGGGGCGCCGATCGAACGAGCCACGGAAGCGGGATGGTCATGAACGTGACCTCCGGGAACGGCCGGCCCATCGGCCGACGTCGTGCCGCGCGACGACGTGCCGCGCAGCCCCCCTACCGGTCACTCATCGATCGATTCGACGGTGATCTTTCCCGTGAATCCGCTCAAACGGATCAGATAGGCGCCGCTCTCGCCGCGCATCCGGATCTCGCCACCGCCGGTCAGGGGCTGACTCGAGGCTGCGAGCGGGCCGCCGAGGGCGTCGAAGGCGACCCAGTCGCGTCCGCCGAAGTCGACGGCCTCGATCTCCACGCCCGAGAACCGATCGTCGGTGTCGAAGTCCACGACGAAGACACCGTTGCTGCCCACCGTGGTCGGACTGTCGAGGTACTCGGCGTTGGCGGGATCGAAGGCGGCGTCGTAGCCGTTCTGATTGGCCGGCGCGAGGATCGCGTAGCCGTGCAGTCGATCGTTGTCGTCGCGCAGGAACTGGAATCGTCGGATCCGCTGCATCGCGAGCGCATCGGTCTGCGCGAACGTGATGTCCGCGACCACCGAGCGGACCGCGGCCTGAACGGAGAACGTGTCGGCGTCGACGAGCCTCGGTACGAGCAGCGCGCCCGAGAGACCGAGGATCGCCACCACGATGAGCAGCTCGATGAGCGTGTAGCCGCGAGATCGTCGCATGCGGTCCCCCTTCCGGCTCAGTTGCCGGCGGCGTCCCGGATCGCACGGGCGAGCCGGTCGTAGTCGATCGCGAAGTCGTCGACGTTGCGGATGCGGACCTCGACGTCACCGCCGGCGAGCGTCGATTCGACCTTCTCGAGCCGCTTCGAGAGATCCTCGAGATGCTTGATCATCTGCGCCCGCTGACGGGCTGAAGCGTTCCCGACGCCGGTCACGGCCTCGGGCGGATCGGCCGACCGGGTCGATCGGTACTGCGGTGCCGCCTCGGCGGTCGGAAGCAGTCCGCGATCGCCGACCGCCAGGGTCCAGATCAGACCACCCGCCAGCAGCGAGTTCACGACGAGCAGGGTTCGCAACGATCGAGACTGATCCATGACGGGCTCCAGAAGAGTGCGCTCCGGGAAGAGATCGACCCACGACCGCCGGGACTTCGGGGGAACCCCGGGTTCCCCGGGCGGATCGCCACGCGAATCCGCGGCGATTGCGCGAAAGCGAAGCGCACGCGGTTTCCGGACCGGCGCGGATCAGTCGGTCGGGGGCTGAAGAGCCGCCCGGGCACTGAGCAGATCCGGATGCGGCTCGAGCCGCACCGACGCCCCCGCCGCGAACGCTCGCCAGTCGTCGATCGATGCGGACGGCGCCGGCACCTCGACCGGCTCGGTCGCATAGCTCACGAACACGCCGGGCGAGTTGCCGCGACGGGTCACGATGCGGACGTCGTTCCAGTCGGGTGGCGTCGAGGGATCGAGGTCGAGCACCGAGATCGAGCGTCCGGTCTCGAATTCGATCCGACGATCGACCAGTCGGGCCGAGATCGGAACCGGAATCGCCAGGTCGAGGTCGTTCACGCCACGGTTCACGGCCGGGTCCCGCTCGACGAGCACCGACACCGCACCGGCGGCGAACAGCCCGAGGACGGCCAGCCGTCCCGCCCGGATCAACGACGAACGCGGCACTGATGCGTCGGTCGGCATGGGGATGGTCACCAGGTGGCGATCGCGGCGACGTCGTCGTTGTCGCCATCGCCGTCACCATTGACGTCGGGGATGCTCGCGTCGACGCCAGGGTCGTACTGGAGCGAGAGCTCGCAGGTGACCGGATTCCAGATCCATTGGAATCCGCTCGACACAAAGACGGTTCGGACCATGTAGCCGTCATCGACGAGGGTCTGCATCATCTGGTCGGCGGTGCTGCCCGCTCCGCCGGGAACGGCGTTGCCGTTCTGCAGTCGCCAGGCAGCGACCTGACCACGGATCGTGTTGAGCTGCGTCCGCATCGCGGTGCCCCGCGAGAGCGACTGGGCATCGGTGAACTGCGGCACGATGATCGCGGCGAGGATGCCGAGGATCACGACCACGATCAGGATCTCGATCAGCGTGAATCCGCGACGGTTCGAGACGCGGGCGGCGGGACGGGAACCAAGGACACGCATGAACATCGGGACTTCTCCTTCTCCGAGGAGG
>CAYZSH010000227.1:0-4915 GCA_964481025.1 uncultured Isosphaeraceae bacterium | reverse complement strand
GGTCGGTCGAAGCCGGAGAGGGTGGCCGTCATGGGTCGGGGTCACGAGTCGGGAGTCGGTCGCCATCGCGTCCTCGTGTCGGATGCGGTGGTGCATGAAGCATCCGGCGACACCGGCGCCAAGACAGATCTCCATCATCTGATCGATGCGGTCGAGCCCGAAGCGGCTCGCGCAGCGGGCGTCGTTGCGGTCGAGGAACGGGCAGGCCCCGGCGATGATCGGCGCGGCGTCGTCGCGGGCTCCGGACGCCACCGCAGCGCGGGTCGGCTGCGGCTGGGGAAGTGTCTTCATCTGGATCATCACGGCGTTCCCTCGCCGAAGTCCGGTCCGGCACATCCCGGCCCCGGTCGGTGGTCGCATCCATGCGCCCGCCGTGTCTGCGCCTGGTCCGGGCAGGACCTCGCGCCGGATGAAGATCGGCCGAGCCGAGGCGTTCACGCCACAAGTGACCGGTGACACCGACGTGGTCGGAGTTGGCACGGGGCTTGCCTGTGACGGGCACCCCGGCTGGAGTGCCGGGCTCATCTGGTCCGCGATCGGCAAGGAGTGCCCTCATGCGGAACGAACGACGATCGGCCTTCGGCGCGGAGCGACCGGCGGCCGGGAACCCGGAAGCGGCGAGATCCATGGATGGACCGGCGTCGCAGGAGACCCTCGGCCGGGCGGGCACGACCCGCGGATCGGCCTCCATCGACGCGCAGATCCTGCAGATTCTGCGCGATCGACTGCGCACGACCGGCTCGTTGGAGGCGGTGGCGGGCGAGGTGCTCCGACTGGGATCGCTGGCGGCGGCCCTGCATCGCGGATCCCGCCGGGGCCTTCCGACTGGCACCCGACTTGCCTTCTCCGACGACGACGCCCCCGCGGATCGGGACGGCGTGGGATTCTCGGAGGACGCGGCGTGAACTACGGACTCTGGATGTCGGCCGCCGGCCTCGCCACCGAGGTCCATCGCCAGGACGTGATCGCGAACAACGTCGCGAACGCGGACACCGTGGCGTTCAAGCCCGACTTCTCGTACACCCGCGAGCGTCCGGTGGCCCGCGAGGAACTCGGGGCGACGACCCCCGCGAAGTTCCTGCTGGAGCGACTCGGCGGCGGCGTGCTCGCGGCCGACACCATCACCGACTTCGCCCAGGGCGATCTCCGGAAGACCGGCGGGTCGCTCGACGTCGCCATCGAGGGTGAGGGCTTCTTCGCCGTCGCCGACGCCGACGGCGAGCGATTCACCCGGGACGGTCGCTTCCAGCGTGATGATCGCGGCCGGCTCGTCGATCTCGACGGTCGTCCGGTCCTCTCGGATCGCGGTCGTCACATCTCTCTCGGCGAGGGGCCGGTCGTGATCGCCGCCAACGGCGCGATCAGCGTCGCGGGCAGCGAGGTCGCCAGGCTTCGACTCGTCGCGCCGCCGGCCGACGCGCTCCTCAAGCAGGGCGACAACCTCTATCGACTCGCCGACGGCGCCGCGACCCCGAAGGCCGCGAATGCCTCCGTCAAGCACGGCTTCGTCGAAGGCTCGGGCGTGAACCCCATCACGAGTCTCGCCGACCTCGTCGAGAGCGGCCGGTCCGTGCAGGCCGCCGCCCGCTTCATCGACCTTCACGATCGCATGATGGAACTCGCGGTCAACCGCATCTCCGCGACCGGTTGATCGTCACCCGCTGACACACCCGGAGGCGACGCCTCCGTCACCGCAGGACACCGACCATGGCCACCATCGCACTCAACACCTCCGCCAGCGGCATGAACGCCCTCAACACGCGGCTCGACGTCATCGCGAACAACATCGCGAACGCCGACACCACCGCGTTCAAGGGAAGCCGCACGAACTTCCAGGACCTCTACTACATCGAGCGCAAGCAGCCCGGCGTCATGAACCAGCCGACGCAATCGACGAGCCCGATCGGACTCTTCGTCGGTCTCGGCGTCGAGGTCGCGGGAACGCAACTCGACTTCGCGCAGGGCACCGCGATCCCGACGAACCGGCAGCTCGACATCATGATCGAGGGCGACGGCTTCCTGCAGGTGAACATCGGTGATCAGTCGAGCGGCATCGGGTACACCCGCGCCGGGGCGCTGGCGGTCGATCAGGACGGCAACCTCGTCATGGCGAACGACGTCGGGTACCTCCTCGAGCCGAACATCGTGATCCCTCCGCAGGCGACCAACGTCTCGATCGCCACCGACGGTTCCGTCTACTACCAGGACCCGGCCCAGGTCGAGCCGGTGCTCGCCGGTCAGCTCGAACTCGCGGTGTTCCAGAACGCTGCGGGTCTGCAGACGATCGGTGACAACCTCTATCTCGAGACCTTCGCCTCGGGTCCGGCGAACATCGGCAACCCCGGCGATCCGGGCATCGGCGCCGGCACGATCCGCTCGGGCTTCCTGGAGGGTTCCAACGTCGAGGCGGTCACCCAGCTCGTCGATCTCATCCGCACCCAGCGGGCGTTCGAGATGAACAGCCAGACCTTCGACGCCGCCGACCAGACGCTGCAGACGATCGTCAACCTCGGCCGCTGATCCTTCTCGTCATCCGCTTCCTGAATCGAGTCCGCGTCGGAGACCGACTCATGACCACCCTTCGAACCATCCTCGCCCTCGCCGCCGGAGTCGCGGTCGTGGCAGGTTCCGCCGACGCCGACTCGATCGCGCTCAAGCGATCGGTGCGTCGTGTCGCGGCGGATCAGCCCGTGCTTCTTGGCGACATCGCCGCGATCGCAGGTCCGCACGCCTCGACCTTCGCCGGACTCGAGATCGCCGGCGTCGCCGAGCTGCCGGCCGATCGCGTCGCGACGATCGACGTCGCGGACGTCCGGGCGAGGCTCGACGCGGCCGGCGTCTCGTGGGGCCTCGTGGATCTCTCCGGCGGCCGGGTGGCGATCCGCCCGGCGATTCGCGCGGCGACGACGACCTCCGACCCTGCCGCGGCGGCGCCGCGGACGTTCGAGGCGACGGACACCCGTCGGACCGACGTCGGGTCGGCCCCGGTGTTCGGCGCTGCCGACTTCGTCCGCGTCTCCAGCCTGCTCGATGCCTCGAACGATGACGAGTTGACGGCGACGATCGCTCGCCTCGTCTTCGATGATCTCGAACAGATCGAGCGATATCCGGAGCGGGTGCTCCTGCGCATCGATCGGGCCGCGGCCGCGCGGCTGCCCGAATCGGCTCAGGATTGTCGCGTGCGGCTTCGTGGTCGCGGTGACGCCGATCTCGTGAACATCGAGATCTCCGGTGCGATGCCCGATGGCCGTCGTCCGCAGGTGCTCGTGCCGGTCGAGGTCCGACTGGAGCGTCCGGTGCCGATCGCGGCTCGCCGGATCGCGAGCGCTCGTCGACTGCTGGGCGCGGGTGTGGACCTCAAGGTCGAATGGCGCCCGGTCGCGGTGAGCGAGGTCGTCGGCGAGGACGCGACGCTTCTCGACATCTCGTCGGTGACCGGTCGCAAGCTCGCGGTGGCCGTCGAGTCGGGCGAGCCGGTGCTTCGGACGATGCTGGTTCCGGAGATCGTCGTCCAGCCCGGCATGCGGGTTCGAGTGCGAAGCGTGTTCGGCGGCTATCAGCTGGTTCACGAGATGGAGGCGCTCGAAGAGGGTGCCGTCGGTGATCGCATCATGTGCGGGGAGATCGGATCCGCACGCGGGAGCCGACGCGGCCCGGTCTCCGGATCGCATTCGATCATGGCGGTCGTCGTCGATGATCACGGAACCCTCGAACTTCGCTGAGCACCGCCCGACCTGGCCACGCTCGCTCTCTTCCAGACCTTCACTCCAGGACGGAGTCTCGACATGAACACGACCATCAGCACCATCACCAGCAGCCGAATCGTGAGCCGAACGCTCGCCGGCGTCGCCCTGTCCGCCCTGTGCTCGACGCTCGCGGTCGCCGGCGATGTCGCGCCGCTCGTGCTTCCCGGCGGTTCTGGCGCCGGGACGGGCACGATCAGGACCGCGCCGCCTCCGATGCGGTACGGCAGCGTCGCGAACGCCCGCATCTCGCAGCTTCCCCGCGCCCGCGAGTGGTCGCGCGAGGATCTCATCCAGATCGTCGTCGTCGAGCAGAGCACCGAGCGCATCGATCAGCGTCGGCAGCTCGACAAGGAGGGACTCGCCAAGGCGGAGGTCGCCGAGTTCTCGAGCTTCGACTGGGGATCGCTCGCCTTCAGTCCGACGACGTCGAGTGCGCTGCCCGGCGTCGAGATCGGTGCGGCGAAGGAGTTCGAGGGGCAGGGTCGATACCAGCGACAGGACCAGATGAGCGACCGCTTCACCGCGAAGGTCGTCGAGGTCCAGCCCAACGGCAATCTCGTCGTCGAGGCCCGCGTCGTCCGCAACTGGAGCGGCGACAAGACCGAGATCACCCTCACCGGCATCGTGAATCCGAAGTGGATCACGCAGCAGGACACGATCCTCTCGACGCAGATCGCGGACCTGAAGGTGGACAAGAAGCACAGCGGTGCGGTCGAGGAGACGACGCAGCGAGGCATCTTCGCTCAGGCCCTCGACTTCCTCTTCGCGTTCTGAGCCGCGATACCACCCCTCGGGGATCAGCGATCCGCGGTCTCGATCGTCGCGCCGCATTCCGGGCAGCGGTCGGGTGCGATGCCCCTGAGCGGATACCTGCAGGTCGCGCAGGTGCCCGGGATCCTCACGGGTCTCACCGCCCATCGCCAGACGAACACCGCGGCGATGAGGATGCCGAGCTCGAGGAGGGCGTAGATCCACAACGCCACCCAGCTCCCGGGCGGTTCGAACGATGCGAGCATGCCGAACACGCCGAATCCCAGGCAGGGCAGGGCGAGCAGCGAGACGGCCAACGCGACGGTGATCCGGACCGGATTCACTCGAGTTCGAGCGTGCGCTTGAAGAACCCGAGTCCGCACGCCTCCTTCGCCATCGCGAGCGTCTGCTCGGTGACG
>CAYZSH010000226.1:0-4951 GCA_964481025.1 uncultured Isosphaeraceae bacterium | reverse complement strand
GCCAACGACTACGACATCACGCACATGAGCGGCGACACGTACTCGTACGTCTGGCCGCGGGACGGCGCACTGGTCGCGGAAGCCCTCGACCGCGCCGGCCGGCATGCGGTGAGCCACGAGTTCTTCCGCTTCGCAGCCCGGGTCGTCGAGCCCGACGGCTACTTCCTGCACAAGTACAGCCCGACCGGCACGCTCGCCTCGAGCTGGCATCCGTGGATGATCGACGGCGAACCGTCGCTCCCGATCCAGCAGGACGAGACGGCGCTGGTCGTCTGGGCGCTTCGACGGCACATCGAACGCACCGGCGACATCGAGTTCCTGCGGGAGGTCTACGAGCCACTCGTCGAACGGCCCGCACGCTGGATGCTGTCGTATCGGGATCACCACGGCCTCCCCAAGGCGAGCTGGGATCTCTGGGAGGAACGGCACGGCATCCACCTGTTCACCGTCGCCGCGACGATCGGTGCACTCGATGCCGCGGGCGCCTTCGCTCGTGAACTGGGCGAACTGGATCGTGCCGCGGAGTTCTGCGAAGGCGCCGACCGCATGCGGGGCTCGCTGCTGCGACGCCTCTGGTCCGAGGACCACGGCCGATTCGCCCGCATGGCGGTGCTCGACGACGACGGGACCTACCGACTCGACATGACGCCCGACGCGAGCGGCTACGCCCTCTTCGCCTTCGACGCATTGCCGGCCGACGACCCGCGGGTCGAGTCGCACATGCAGACGATCCGCGAGCGACTCTGGGTGCAGACGCCGATCGGCGGCATCGCTCGATACACCGACGATCCGTATCACCGCGTGGTCTACGACCGCCCGCAGGAAGTCCCCGGCAATCCGTGGGCGATCTGCACGCTCTGGTACGCCAGCTGGCTGATCGCCAGGGCGACGTCGCTGGAGGAACTCGAGCAGGCGCTTCCGTACCTGCGATGGTGTCGCGAGCGAGCGCTTCCGAGTGGCGTGCTTGCGGAGCAGTTCGATCCGCTCACCGGCGATCCGATGTCGGTGAGTCCGCTGACCTGGAGCCACGCGGTCGTGCTCTCGACGTGGATCGAATACGCCGAACGGCATCGCGCCCTGACCCGCGCCCGACGGGCCGAGCAGGCGAGGACCAGCGAAGACCGGGACCGCGTCGAGTGACGCGATCCCGGTCCGAGTGATCCGTACGAGGTTGCGGGGAACGCTTCGGCGTCAGCGCCGCGATGCCGCGATGTAGTAGACGAGCTTGAGTGCCTCGAGATAGATCCATGCGATCGTCACGATCAGTCCGAAGGCCGCGTACCACTCGGCCTCCTTCGGCGCGCCCTGGGCGACGAGTTCCTCGGCCTGACGGAAGTCGATGATCAGCCAGAGCGACGCGAGCACGAGGATCGCGGCGGTCACACCGAGACCGATCATCGCCCCGCTTCCACCGTCGAAGGCGTTTCCGAGGTTGAAGATCATCGTCGAGACACCGAACAGGCTCAGGATGAACGAGAGCATCGCGGCGACGAGCACGCCGAGCGTGGCGACCATGACCACCCGCTGGAACATCGGGCCACCCTTGAGGATGCCGCCGCGGTAGAGGATCAGCATCGCCATGAGGCAGCCCGCGGTGACCACGAAGGCCTGAATCACGATGCCGCCCGCGACGGTGACCCCCCGCTGCGCGAGCATGCCTTCGAGCATGACGGCGATGCCGCCGAGCAGGAAGCCCTGGAACGCGGAGTAGATGAAGCCGATGTTGCGAGCCGCCTTCGCGGAGCCACGGATCATGAAGAACGACGCGAACACCACGATCATGTTCACGATCATGACCGGCATCAGGATGCCGGGGTTCGCCTGCACGAGGGCGTAGCCCGCGGTGCCGGTGGCGGTCATGACCATCGCGAAGATCGAGGTCTTGTTGACGATGCCCGAGATGGACGCCCGCTCGACGGCGGCGGTGTCGCTCCACCAGTCGCCCTGACGGAGGGTCTCGTCGCGAAGGGCCGGGTTGCTGGATCGAAGCATGCTCATGGGAAGTTCTGACTCCGGGGGTGTCGGGGATGATAGAGCCGGCCCCCTCTCGGGGGCCGACCGCATCCTGATTCTGGGTATCGGCCGATCGCCCGGCGTCAGAGCAGTTCGGCCGCGATCGAGGCCAGTTCGCTCCGCTCGGTCCGCTCGAGCGTGACGTGACCGGCGATCGGGTGGGCCTTCATCCGCTCGATGACGTGGCTGAGCCCGTTGCTGGAGCTGTCGAGATACGGACTGTCGATCTGTCCGATGTCGCCGCAGAGGACGATCTTCGTGCCCTCGCCGACCCGGCTGACGATCGTCCGGACCTCGTGGGGGGACAGGTTCTGGGCCTCGTCGACGATGATGAACTGGTGCGGGATCGACCGGCCGCGGATGTAGGTGATGGGTTCCAGCACCACCCGCCCGGTCGCCAGCAACTGGTCCAGTCGCTGCTCGGCGGTACGGCTGTCGGCGTCGTTGAACTGGTTGCCGCGGGTCGAGAGCAGGTAGGCGAGGTTGTCGAAGATCGGCTGCATCCACATGGCGAGCTTCTCGTCCTTGTCGCCGGGCAGGTAGCCGATGTCGCGGCCGAGCGGCATGATCGGCCGCGCGGTGAGCATCTTGTCGTACCGCTCCTCCTTGAGCAGCTTCTGAAGACCGGCGGCGAGCGCGAGCAGCGTCTTGCCACTGCCCGCGGGGCCGATCATCGTGACGAGCTTCACGTCGTCGTCGAGCAGCAGGTCGAGGGCCATCTTCTGCTGGAGGTTGCGGGCCATGATGCCCTGCACCGGCTTGCGGGGTCCGGTCACCGGGATGACGTGGCCGGTATCGGCGAGCAGACGGGCGATGCCGGTGTGCGACTCGTCGTTCTCGTCCACGAGCACCACGTACTGGTTGGGATACAGCGTGGGCTTCTCGATCACCGCACCGTCGGGCGTGGTCGCCTTGAACGACTCCAGACGACTCGCCTGCACCTGTCGCTCGTCGTAGAGCTCGTCGATGACCGTGCCGGGCACGACCATCTGAATCCAGCCGGTGTAGAGCCAGTCCGCATCGACGCGGTCGTGCTCGAAGTCCTCGGCGGGAATGTCGAGCGCATCGCACTTCACCCGGGCGTTGATGTCCTTCGAGATGAAGATCGTGCGGAGACCCGCCTCGTGGAGTTCGTGGGCCACACCGAGGATGCGGTTGTCGGCGACGTCGAGATCGAGCGCGAAGTTCCGCCCGCGATCACAGCGGTGGATCCTGACCACGCCCCCCTGATCGTTCCACTGCACGCCCTCGAACAGACGCCCCTTTGCCCGGAGCTCGTCGAGCGATCGGATCGTCTGACGGGCGTTGCGGCCCGTCTCGTCGTTGTTCTTCTTGAAGCGGTCGAGTTCCTCGATCACGGTCAGCGGGATCACGACCTCGTGCTCGGCGAACTTGAAGATCGACGAGGGGTTGTGAAGCAGGACGTTGGTGTCGAGGACGAAGTGCTTTCGCACACCGGTCGGCGTCGCGGCCGAACCGTGCTCACCGGTGCTGGTTCCAGCCACGGGAGCGAGCGTCTCGTCGGACGGGTTGGAGGGAGCGGTCGGGGAAGAAGCCGAATCGACCGTGTGGCTCAAGGCGGGAGTCCTCCGTGATGCGCCGAGGGAGTTGGTTGTCCGGGCCGGATCCATCCGGCCCTCTTTCCAGGACGCCTCGGAGACTAGTCGCAGTCCGTGCCCTTGTCCCATGGAATCTCCCAGTTTCGCACGACGATGACGGACGCCCCCCCTGTCCCGGGCCTCGGAAGGCTCCTGACGACCCGGTAGCCTGCCCGCATGGCCCGCCGAAAGACCCCCAAGCCCGCCGCCTCTCCGTCCTCCACCGTCGCCGACCTCGTCGCCGCGATGGACTGCCTCGCCCCGCCGGATCTCGCGGAGTCGTGGGACAACGTCGGCCTGCTGCTCGGCCGCCACGGCGATCCGGTGTCGAAGGTCCTGCTCTGCATCGACCTCATGCCCGAGGTCGTCGACGAAGCGGTCGCCCGCGAGGTGGATGCCGTCATCGCGTACCACCCGCCGATCTTCTCGGGGCTGAAGTCGATCACCGACGCGACGCCGCAGAACGCCTCGCTTCTGACTCTGATCCAGGCCGGCATCGCGGTCCACAGCCCGCACACCGCGGCCGACGCGGCGACGGGCGGCGTCAACGACTGGCTCGCCGACGGCCTCGGCCCCGGCACCCGCGAGGCGATCCACCCCGCGGAGATCCTGCCGTCGAGCGAGCGGTTCAAGATCGTCACCTTCGCGCCGACCGCCGCGATCGACGACGTGCGGACGGCCATGGCCGCGGCCGGCGCCGGCCACATCGGCGACTACGACACCTGTGCGACCGAAGTCCCGGTCACGGGTCTGTTCCGCGGCGGCGAGACCACCAACCCCGTCGTCGGGAAGCGCGGGCGACTGGAGCGTGTCGAGGAGACGCGGCTTGAGATGGTCTGCGGATCGGCGGCGCTCGGCCCGGCGATCGCGGCCCTGCGTATGGCGCACCCGTACGAGGAACCGCCGATCGAGGTGCACCCGCTCGCCCCCCGCCCCGATCCCTCGATCGGCGCCGGCCGACTCGTGACCCTCGACCGTCCCGCGAGCGTGAAGACGCTCGTCGAGCGGCTGCGCGATCACCTCGGCACCGATCGATTCAGCGTCCACGAGCCCGACCGCCGCCGGAAGCACACGGTCATCGGGCTCTGCGCCGGAAGCGGCGCCGAACTCATGCCCGCCGCCTTCGATCGCGGCGCGACGCTCTTCCTGACCGGCGAACTCAAGCACCACGACGTCCTCGACGCCGCCCGGCGCGACGCCGCGGTGATCCTCGCGGGTCATACGAACACCGAGCGCGGGTGGCTGAAGGTGCTGAGGAAGGCGCTTCGCCGAGCGATGCCGAGCGTCGAGTTCGACATCAGCAAGACCGACCGGGATCCGCTGCGAGCGGTGTGACGGCG
>CAYZSH010000225.1:0-5010 GCA_964481025.1 uncultured Isosphaeraceae bacterium | reverse complement strand
GTGGACGCCAACGCCCTCGTCCGAGGCATGAAGAAGGGTGTCGAGGCCGTGGTCGCCGAGATCCAGGGCTTCGCCCGACCGGTCACCGACGTCAAGGGCGGCATCGCCGCGGTCGCGACCATCTCGGGCAACAACGATCCCGAGGTCGGCAAGATCATGGCCGAGGCGTTCAAGCGGGTCGGCGAGGACGGCGTCATCACCGTCGAGGAAGGCAAGGGTCGCGAGACCGAGGTCGACGTCGTCGAAGGCATGCAGTTCGACCGCGGCTACCTCAGCCCCAACTTCGTCACCGACGCCGACGCGATGAAGGTCGTCCTCGAGAAGCCGCTCATCCTGATCCACGAGGACAAGATCGACGGCATCGCGAAGCTCGTCCCCTTCCTTGAGAAGGCGATGGCCGCGAAGAAGCCGCTCCTCATCGTGGCCGAGGACGTGACCGGCGAGGCGCTCTCGACGCTCGTGATCAACAAGCTCCGCGGCGTGCTTCAGGTCTGCGCGGTCAAGGCGCCGGGCTACGGCGATCGCCGGAAGGCGATGCTCGAGGACCTCGCGGTCCTGACCGGCGGCACCGCGATCATGAAGGACCTCGGCATCGAGCTCGACGGCATCGAGCTCACGCACCTCGGCCGTGCCAAGAAGGTCGAGATCTCCTCGGACAACACCGTGGTCATCGAAGGTGCCGGCGCGACCGCCGCCATCGAAGGCCGCTGCGACCAGATCCGCGCCGAGATCGACCGCACCGACAGCGACTACGACCGCGAGAAGCTCCAGGAGCGGCTCGCGAAGCTCGCGGGCGGCGTGGCGCAGATCAACGTCGGCGCCGGCAGTGAAGCCGAGCTCAAGGAGAAGAAGGCTCGCGTCGAGGACGCCCTGCACGCGACCCGCGCCGCGATCGCCGAGGGCGTCGTCCCCGGTGGTGGCTGCTCGTTCATCCGCGCGATCCCGGCGCTCGAGAAGGCCCGCAAGGCCGTCAAGGGCGACGAGAAGTTCGGCGTGGACATCCTCAAGGAAGCCCTGCAGGTCCCGCTGCGGACCATCGCCGACAACGCCGGCGAGAAGGGCACCGTCGTGGTCGCCAAGGTCGCGGGGCTCAAGGGCGAGGAAGGCTTCAACGCCCTCACCCTCGAGTACGGCAACATGATCGATCAGGGTGTCATCACTCCGGCCAAGGTCGATCGGTCGGCCCTGCAGAACGCGGCGAGCGTCGCGGCCCTGCTTCTGACCACCGACTGCGCGATCGTCGATGCCCCGGTCGAGGATTCCGGCGACGACCATCACCACCACGACCATGGCGACCCGATGGGTGGCATGGGCGGAATGGGCGGAATGGGCGGAATGCCCGGCATGGGCGGCATGGGCTTCTGATCCCCACCGCCCCTCGACCCGCGTTTCAACTGTGAACCACCGCGGTCCCGACGACCGCCTTCCGAACAGACACACCACCGGCACCAGCCGGTTCGATTGGAGAACTCACCATGTCCGTCCGACCCCTCGAGGATCGCATTCTCGTCAAGCCGCTTGAGGCCGAGACCAAGACCGCTTCGGGCATCTTCCTCCCCGAGAGCGCCAAGGAGAAGCCCATGCAGGGCAAGGTCGTGGCCCTCGGCCCCGGCAAGCTCCTCGACAACGGCGAGCGTGTGAAGCCCGGCGTCAAGAAGGGCGACGTCGTCGTCTACGGCAAGTACTCCGGCACCGAGGTCGAGATCAAGAACGTCAAGCACCTCATCGTCCGCGAGAGCGAACTGCTCGGCGTGATCGAAGGCTGACTCCGCCCGACGGCGTTCCGCCGTCTCAACCAGTAACCGACGGGAATTCCCGACATGACCACCAAGCAGATGAAGTTCGACGCCGCGGCCCGGGCCGAGTTCAAGGCCGGCGTCGAGAAGCTGGCCTCCGCGGTCGCCGTGACCATGGGTCCGGCCGGCCACAACGTCGTCATGGAGAAGTCGTACGGCGGCCCCTCCGTGACCAAGGACGGCGTGAGCGTCGCCAAGGAGATCGACCTTCCCTCGCCCTTCGAGAACATGGGCGCGAAGATGGTCCAGCAGGTCGCCAAGAAGACCGCCGACCTCGCGGGTGACGGCACCACCGCCGCCACCGTGCTGGCCGCCGCGATCTTCGACCGAGGTCTCAAGACCGTCGCCAGCGGCGCGAACGCCGTCGCCGTCCAGCGTGGCATCAACGCCGCCGCCGCCGCCGCCTGCGAGGCGATCAACGGCATGGCCGCCAAGTGCAAGGGCAAGGCCGACCTTCAGAAGGTCGCGACCGTCAGCGCCAACCACGATGCGACCATCGGCGAGCTCGTCGCCGAGGCGATCAACAAGGTCGGCGCCGAAGGCGTCGTCGAGGTCGAGGAAGGCAAGACCGCGGACACCACGCTCGACTACGTCGAGGGCATGAACTTCGACAAGGGCTACCTCAGCCCCTACTTCATGACCGACCCGAAGAAGGCCGAGGCGGTCCTCGAGAAGCCCTACATCCTCATCCACGAGAAGAAGATCTCGAACCTCGCCGATCTTCTTCCCCTGCTCAACAAGATCGCGGGTTCCAGCCGTCCGCTCCTCATCATCGCCGAGGACGTGGACAACGAGGCCCTCGCGGCCCTCGTCGTCAACCGGCTCCGCGGCGTGCTCGACGTGTGCGCGGTCAAGGCTCCGGGCTTCGGTGACCGTCGTCGCGCCATGCTCGGCGACATCGCCACCCTCACCGGCGGCACCTTCTTCAGCGAGGATCTCGGCCGCAGCCTCGAGGACATCGAGCTCGGCGAGCTCGGCACGGCCCGCAAGATCGTCGTCACCAAGGATGACACCACCGTCATCGAGGGTGCCGGCAAGAAGAAGGACATCGAGAGTCGCGCGAACCAGATCCGCACGCAGTACGAGCGGTCCACCAGCGACTACGACCGCGAGAAGCTCCAGGAGCGGCTCGCGAAGCTCACCGGCGGCGTCGCGATCCTCTCGGTCGGTGGTGCCACCGAGATCGAAATGAAGGAGCGGAAGGATCGCGTCGACGACGCGCTCGCCGCGACCCGCGCCGCGGCCAAGGACGGCTACGTCCCCGGCGGCGGCGTCTCGTTCCTTCGGGCCATCGACGCCATCGAGGAGGCCCGTCGCAAGGGCAAGGGCGACGAGAAGTTCGGCTACGACATCGTCGCCGAAGCCCTCGAGGCGCCCACCTATCGCATCGCCACCAACGCAGGTGTGGACGGCGACCTCGTCGTCCAGACCGTGCGGGAGTCCAAGGGCGGCCACGGCTTCAACGCCGCGACCGGCGAGTACGTCGACCTCGTGAAGGCCGGCATCATCGATCCCGCCCTGGTCGCGACCACCGCGCTTTCCAACGCGGCCAGCGTCGCCGGCCTCATGCTCACCACCGACGTCGTCCTGACCGAACTCAAGGACGGCGCCGAGCCGGTCAACGGCGCGATCAGCTGATCGCGTCCGCCGGCGCTCCGGCACGAGCCCCCGAGGGGCCGCGACCCCCGCGGTCGCGGCCCCTCGTTCTTGCCGAAGACCACGAATCGACTCCCGCGAACCGGATCACCGGATGTCCACCACCCGCTGCTACTACGAGGTCCTTTCCGTCGAACGCTCCGCGTCCGCGGACGAGATCAAGCGGTCCTATCGCCGGCTCGCGATGAAGTACCACCCCGACCGCAACCCCGGCGACGCCGAGGCGGAGGTCGCGTTCAAGGAATGCGCCGAGGCGTACGAGGTGCTCTCCGATCCCGAACGCCGCGCTCGATACGACCAGTACGGCCGCGAGGGGCTGCGGAGCACGCCGGGTCACGACTTCAACCGGATGAACGTCGAGGACATCTTCTCGATGTTCAACGACATCTTCGGCGGCGGCATGGGTGGCGGCGGACGCAGCCGACGCGGCCCGGCTCGCGGATACGACCTCGAGACGTCGGTCGAGATCTCGCTGGAGGAGGTGCTCGAGGGCACCACTCGCGAGGTCCAGTTCCGACGGCTCGACGTCTGCAATGCCTGCGAAGGCAGCGGCGCGAAGCCCGGCACCGAGCCGATCAAGTGCCCCACCTGCGAAGGTCAGGGACAGGTCCAGCAGGCCGGTCTCGGCGGCATGTTCCGCATGGTCGTCGCCTGCCCGAACTGCCGCGGTCGCGGAAGCGTGGTGACCGAGCACTGCGGCGAGTGCCGCGGCGCGGGCCGCGTGTCGGTCCGCCGGTCGCTCGAAGTCCGCATTCCCGCGGGCATCCGCCACGGCCAGGTCGTCCGCGTGCAGGGCGAGGGCGAACCGCCGCGGCCCGAGGATCAACCCGACGGCAAGGGGCCGCGCGGCGATCTGCACGTCGTCATCGCGGTCGAGGAGCATGACAAGTTCCAACGCGACGGCGATGATCTTGTGACCGTGGTTCCGATGGCGTTCGCGCAGGCGGCGCTCGGTGCGGACATCGAGGTCGGTCTGCTCGAAGGCGGCACCGTGGAATTCCACATCCCGCCGGGCACCCAGCACGGCGAGGTTCACCGCATCCCCGGCCATGGCTGCCCGAACCTGCGAAGCCCGGACCATCGCGGCGACCTCGTGATCGTGCTGCAGCTCGTCGTGCCGCGCAAGCTCGACGACACGCAGCGCGAACTGCTCACGAAGTTCGCCGAGACCGAGGAGCTCGACGTCGATCACAAGTCGCCGAGCTTCTGGAGCCGACTGAAGGACACCTTCTCCTGAACCGCCTTTCGATCTGCGAGCCGAGGTCGGTGACGACCTCGGCGGAGACCTCCCCATGAACGCCGAGAACACCTCCGAGCAACACTCAGACGACCTCACCGACGCGACCGCCACCGACGGTTCCGCCGAAGGTGCCGGGGCGACCGATGAGACCATCGAGATCGAAGCGGTCCTCGTGGACCTCGGCGTCCCCGACGACGTGATCGACGCCATCCCCGCCGACGTCGCCGCCACCATCGCCGGGCTCGCGACCGAGAAGCAGGCCGCCGACGACGCGCGACTCCGCGCCCTCGCCGACTTCCGCAACTTCCAGCGCCGCTC
>CAYZSH010000224.1:0-5011 GCA_964481025.1 uncultured Isosphaeraceae bacterium | reverse complement strand
ACCCCGAGTCGCTGCTCTCGTGAGCGACGACGCCGACTGGTCCGAAGGCATCGCCCGCACCAAGGCGGAACGCGCGGCCGCGATCCGCACCGGACTGACCCGACTCGGTCGGCCGGAGCGCGGCTTCGTGAATCCATCGGTCGTCCGCGGCTCGACGGTCACGTTCCGGACGCTCGAGGAGTTCGACCGCTCGCTCCAGGTCGATCTCAAGGACGGTCCGTACACGTACGGCCTGCTCGACACCCCGACCGAACGCGCTCTGGCCGGCGCCCTCGCCTCGCTCGATGCCGCGGAGGGCGCGGTCCTCGTCGGCAGCGGACTCGCCGCGGTCGGCGTGACGCTCATGACGTTCCTCTCGCAGGGCGACCATCTGCTCATGGTCGACTCGTGCTACGGCCCGAGCCGCATCCTCTGCGACGGTCTTCTGAAGCGATACGGCGTCGAGACGACGTACTACGACCCGCGGGTCGGTCAGGACGGACGTCCCGGCATCGAGAGCCTGTTCCGCGAGAACACGAAGCTCGTCTTCATGGAATCGCCGGGCAGCGTCACCTTCGAAGTGCAGGACGTGCCCGCGATCGCCGCGGCGTGTCGCGAGCGCGGCATCGCGACCGCGATCGACAACACCTGGGCGACCCCGCTCGGCTTCCGGCCGATCGAACACGGCGTCGATGTCGTGGTGCACGCCCTCACCAAGTACGTCGCCGGACATTCCGACGTCATGCTCGGGGCCGTCACCGCCCGCACCCGGGCGATCTGGGACAAGCTCAAGTTCACCGCGATGGATCTCGGCCACGGCGCCAGCCCCGACGACGCGTGGCTCGCGCTCCGCGGCCTGCGCACGCTCGGCGTTCGTCTGGAATCACAGGAACGGAACGCGCTTCAGCTCGCCCGGTGGTTGCAGTCGCGACCGCACGTGAAGCGGGTGCTGCATCCGGCCTTGCCCGACGACCCGGGGCACGCGATCTTCCGCCGCGACTTCGATCACGCCTGCGGCACGTTCGGCGTGCTGCTGCACGAGGTCGATCGCCCGGCGCTCGCCCGCATGCTCGAGGGGATGCGGATTTTCGAGATGGGCTACTCGTGGGGCGGTTTCGAGAGTCTGATCATTCCGCAGCATCCGCTGAGCGAACGCACCGCGGCGCCGTTCGAGGAGACCGGCACCCTGCTGCGGATCTCGGTCGGACTGGAGCATCCCGAGCATCTCGCGCAGGATCTCGCGGACGGGCTCGATCGGCTGACGTGATCGACCGGCACCCGCCGGCCGATCATCACTCGGAATCGACGATCGCCAGGAAGATCGTGGTGCCATCGGTCGCGGCCAGCGACCGGCCATCGGGAGAGACCGCCATCCCCCGGATGGCCTGCGTCGACTCGAACACCGTGATCAACGGTCGCGTGTCGTCGAGACGCGCCACGAGCACCCGACCGTCCTCACCGGCGGTCACCGTTCGCCGACCGCCGTCGAGGAACGCCGCGAAACGGACGTCTCCCGCATGGCCGATGCGGGACAACCGGTCGAGCGAACGCCCGTACGGAAACACCCACACGTTGCCCGGCCGCTCGCGACCACCGGTGACGACCCATCGGCCGGTCGGGTCGATGGCGACGTCGAACGCGGCGCCATTCGCCCAACCGTCGAAGGTGCCGATCGGGGTGAGCGGCGAGAGCGTGAATCGCTCACCGCCCGCGCCGCGACCGACGTGAAGCGCGTGGAGGATGCCGGTCACGGGGTGGATTTCGAGATCCTGAACCTTCTCACTGGTCTCCACCCGTTCGATCACCCGACCTTTGGCATCGAGTCGGACGAGTTCGCGGGTCCCGACCGCCACGAGCACGCCGTCGTCGGCGAGACCGAGGATCGAGGTCACCGATTCGCCCGCCAGCAGGGTGGTCGGCTCCGAAGTCCGCTCCGGTGCGAACCAACGAAGTCCGCCCGCCTCGCCCCCGCCGAACCAGATGCCGGAGCGGGTCCAGATGAGTTCGTCGACCTTGCCCGGCAGCGCCCAGGAGCCGATCTCGATGGGCAATTCGGCGGTCCAATCGCGCGAGTCGAGATCGAGGACTCGAAGTCGCCGATCGGTTCGAACCGCCATGGAGCGACCGTCCGGCGAGAACGCCACCGGCCCCGCGGTCTCCCCCTCCGGCATCAGGACCGGGGCCTGAAGAAGTGGGACTCGTCGGATCGAGCCGTCCCGGGTGCCGATCCAGGCATGGTCGCCATCCGGCTCGACCGCCAGCGACCACACGAAGTCATGCGGTCCCGAGATCCGCTCGAGCGTCTCGCCGGTCTCCAGATCGAACACCCGCACCGATTCGTCAAGACACGCGGTCACGAGCCGCCGGCCGCTTTGGTCGAAGCGGGCGTCCCAGACGTCCGCCAGATGATCGTCGAGGCGAATGATCGTCTCGAAGGTGGCGGCATCCACGACATCGACCGCGTCGTCGTGCGTGCAGATCGCGATCCGTTCGAAGGTCGCATCGGCCCGCATGCGCGGCACCATCCGACCGAAGTCTCGGACCGGCTCGAGCGATCCGAGATCGCGATCGACCACGATCACCTTCCCGGTCCCCGAGCCCACGATGATCCGGCCATCCGGCAGTCCGAGCATGGACGTGATCGCCGACGCCTCCGGGTCGACCTGCGCGAGGACCGTCGCGGTCTCGAGATCGAAGAGCGTGAGCATCCCGTCGTCACCCCCGAAGAGGGCACGCTCGTCGCCCAACGCCCAGAGGGATCCGATCGAGCCGGGCGTCGAACCCGACGCCAGAACCTCGCCGGTGTCCAGATCGAAGATTCGGAACTCGGGCCCGAGACCCACGGCCAGCACGCGTTCACCATCGGGCATGAGCACGTGCTTCCAACTACCGCCCTTGGAGAACCCGGGTTGATGCCAGCGGAGTGTGGCGTCGGGCAACTCGTACGCCCAGGTTCCGCGATATCCAGTCGCCAGCAGGAGCGGCGGTCGCCCCTCTTCCGCGGGCAGCAGATCGACCACGATGACGTCGCCCCGTTCATGCGGGAGCACCCGGTCGCTCGACCGGCTGACCGCGGACAACCACACGTGCTCCCATCCCCGCTCCGATTCGGGAACCATGTCGAGATGACGCGCGGCCCCGCCGAAGTCGTTCCGCTGCAGGGACGACATCGCCGCGGCGATGCCGGCATCCGCCACGGCGCGGTCGCCGCGAGCCCGCAACTCGGTCTCGCGGGCCAGCATCACCGCAAGCACCACGATCACGATCAACACCGACACGAAGGCGAGGACTCCAAACGCCGCCGGAAATGGACGACGACGAATCAGCCGCCAGGTCCGCGCCGCGGCGCCCAGCGGGCGGGCCGTCACCGGCATGCCCTCGAGCCACGCGGCCAGATCGGCGTCCAATGCCTCGATCGTCTGGTATCGCGCGTCGGGGTTCTTGGTCAGCCCTTTCTGAACGATGCCATCGAGATCTCGATCGATCCGGCGATCAAGTCGACGAAGCGATCCCACTTCGACCTCGCGGATCCGACGCGCCGCCTCGATGAACGAGCAGTCCGCGGTCTCATACGGCATGCGTCCGGTGAGCAGCAGATGCAGAAGCACCCCGATCGCGTAGACATCGGTTCGAACGTCGACCGCGTCGGAGTCGCCACCGAGCTGTTCGGGCGCCATGAACGGGATGGTGCCGATCACCTGTCCGGGAACCGTGGCGGTCATCGCCGCGGTTGCACCTTCGAACTGCCGAGCGATGCCGAAGTCGATGACGCGGACGCGTCCGTTCGGATCCACGAGCACGTTCGCGGGCTTGAGATCGCGATGAATGACACCGCGACGATGCGCCGCCGCGACCCCGGCGAGTGCCGAACGCACCAGCCGGATCCGCCCCTGCAGGTCGACGTTCTCTTCGTTCGCGTACCGGGTGATGGTCCGGGCGTCGGGCACGAATTCCATCGCGAGCCACGGGGTGTCGAATCCGTCCACCCGCATCGTTCCGGAGTCAAGCACTCGGGCGATCGCCGGATGCTCGAGTCGTCCCGCGATCTCGATCTCGCGTTCGAATCGTCGTCGCGCCCGCGGCCCTGCGATCGTCTGTCGCAGCACCTTCACCGCGACCGTGCGTCGGGGCTGTGCCTGAGTCGCTTCGAAGACCGCGGCGGTCCCGCCGATGCCGACCAACCGATCGAGCGTGAAGGATCCCAGCCGACACCCGACCAACCGATCGGGGGCGTCGGCATCCGAGGTGGTGTTGTCGTCGATGCGGGTCGCGTCGACGAAGGCGAGGAGTCCGACCACCTCGTCGATCAACTCCTCATCGACGCCGCGTCTCCGAGCCGTCTCGCGCAGGAAGCGGGTGCGATCGTCGGGACCGTGTCCGATCGCGGCGTCGAAGAGCGCCCGCATCGCGGCACCGCGTCCATCGGCGCCGACTCCTTCGTCGTTCGGCATCATTCGTCGGCTTCCGAGAGACGTCGCTGCAGGAACGCCTTGGCGAACCGCCAGTCGAGCTGCACCTTGCGGACCGAGCACTCGAGGATGTCGGCGACCTGCTCGCTGTTGAGCCCGACCAGCCACCGCAGTCTGGCGACTTCCGCCGCCGCGGGATCGATCTCCGCGAGATCCTGCAGCGCCGCGACGAGACCGTCGGACGCGGCCCGCGTCGCGTGCTCGTAGTCGGCGAGCTCGCCGGCGAAGACCGACAACGACACCGGCGTCGTCCCACCGCCACGCTTCAAGGCTCCGCGCTCGCGGGCGTGGTCGATGAGGAACCGCTCCATCGCACGAACGGCGGCCCCGAAGAAGTGCCGACGACTGTCCCACTTTTCAGGCGAGGAGCCATGGAGCTTCAGAAAGACCTCGTGCACGACCTGGGTCGGCTCGAGTCCGGCCTGCGACGACTCCCTGGCGACGGACCGACGAGCCATCGCACGGAGATCCTCATAGACAGCCTCCCAGAGCCGACGCGACGCCGGACCATCACCGGCGAACGCGGCATTCAAAATGACCGTCAGCGCCGCCTCCTCAGGCGT
>CAYZSH010000223.1:0-5017 GCA_964481025.1 uncultured Isosphaeraceae bacterium | reverse complement strand
TCGTGGCGGACGGCTGCGTGACGGACGAGACCGAGCACATCGAGCGATGCGTGGCAGCGCTTCGGGAGAATGGGGAATAGAAAATGGTGAGCGGGGCCGGGAGGTCCCACGCGCGGTTCCGCTCCCCCGCGTGCGGGGGAGCTCCGGCGAAGCCGGTGAGGGGGCTTCCCCGCCGACTCGAACACCGCACGAACCCCCAAATCTCCTGCTCACCTGCTCTCCTGCTCTCGCCGCAGGCGCCCCCCGATACACTTGGCCCCTTATGTCCCTTCCTCGCATCGCCATCGTGGGCCGACCGAACGTCGGCAAGTCGAGCCTCTTCAACCGGCTCGTCGGCAGCCGCGTGTCGATCGTGGATCCGACGCCGGGGGTGACCCGGGACCGGGTGAGCCGGTTCATCGAGGTCCGCCCGCCCGCCGAACTCGAGACCGCCGCCAGTCGGTACGCCGAACTCGTGGACACCGGCGGTTTCGGCGTCTACATGGCCGAGGGTGGTCGCTTCGACGACGCCGGCGTCGATCTGGCGAGCCTCACGCCCGAGATCGAGAAGCAGATCGCCCGCGCCACCGCCGAGTGCGACCACGTGCTCTTCGTGGTCGATGCCCATGCCGGTCCGACCATCCTCGACGAGACGATCGCGGGCATGCTGCGGAAATCCGGCCATGCCGACAAGGTGATGCTGGTCGTCAACAAGGTCGATGGTGAAAGCTGGGAGGCGCACGCGATGGAGTTCGCGGGCCTCGGTCTCGGCGAGCCGTACATGACCAGCGCGAAGTCGGGCTACCGCCGACGCGTGTTCCAGGAGGCGCTCTGGAACCGCGTCGATCCCGAGGCGGTCGCGGATTCGGATCCCGAGCTCAAGCTCGCGATCGTCGGGCGCAGAAACGCAGGCAAGAGCACGCTGGTCAACGCGATGGCGGGCGACGAACGGGTGATCGCGAGCGAGATCGCGGGCACCACCCGCGATGCGGTCGACGTCCGCTGCCAGATCGGCGAACACGTCCTGACCGTGATCGACACCGCAGGCGTGCGGAAGCGGAAGAGCTGGGCGGACGCGGTCGAGGCGTACTCGCATCAGCGGACGATCGACTCGATCGACCGCGCCGATGTCGTGTTCCTCCTCATCGATGCGACGCAGCCGATCAGTCAGGTCGAGAAGAAGCTCGCCCGCGAGGTCATCGACCGGTGGAAGCCGGTCGCGATCATCCTCAACAAGTGGGACCTCACCAAGCCCGATCTGAAGCTCGACGACTACCTCGACTACCTCGAGCAGGAACTTCCGGGTCTCGGCTACGCCCCGATCGTCCGCATGTCGGCGATCGAGTCCGACGGCATCGGCGCCGCGATGCGGATGGCGATCAACCTGTTCGAGCAGGCGAGCCACCGCGAATCGACCGGCCGCCTGAACGCGGTGTTCCGGAGCATCCTCGACGCCCGCGGCCCGAGCTCGCGGCTCGGCACCCGGGCCAAGATCCTCTACGTCAGCCAGGTCGGCATCCGGCCCCCGACGATCGCCCTCGTGGTCAACAAGCCCGAGCTCTTCGAGGGCGGGTACGAGCGGTACATCCAGAACCGCCTGCACGAGGAACTCCCGTACAGCGAAGTCCCGATCCGACTGCTGTTCAGCCAGCGGCGGCGGATGGACCTGGCGGACCTCAAGGGTGGTGCCCACCGGCAAGGTCGTGGCGGCGCCGAGGGTGACGCCGGGCTCGAGCCGGGCCTCGTCGATCTCGACGACGACGGCGACGACACGCTCGACTGACCTTCCGCCCGTCTCCGCCGGACACGTCCGGCCGTCCCGTGTCTTCCTGATTTTTCTGTTGACACGAGGAAGCACTCCCCGGTTCAATCGCATGACACGCGTCGGTCATGCGCCGATCGCGCCCGGGGATGAAGAACAACACAACCTGCCTACTCGGTTCACGCTGTCGCGGTGGCCATCCGGCCACAGGTGCGCCGCGCAGCCCTGCGACGACCGGATCGAACATCGGACTCGCCGCTCACCTCGCTCGGATGGGCATGGCCGTCGATCGTGAGACCACGGAGGCTCGAACCATGATGCAACAGGACCCGGCACGACCGTCCCACTCGCTGACCGCACTCGCCGCGACGCTCGGCCTCGGCATCACGACCATCATGGCATTGGCACCAGCGTTCGCAGAGGACGATTCTTCGCCGATCTGCATTCCGTGCCCATCGACCTCGCTTCCTGGTGTCGTCGAGGGAGAGTGCGGATACATCGACTGCCATCGTTCCGGATTCGTGATGCTCGAGTCCCCTCATGCCGCGGATCAGGGCCCGGTCCAGTCGATGGCGCCTTGCGCCGGAATGGTGACCGGGTTCTCATGGTCGACCGGACGAGCCGGCCATCGAAGTGACGGGACCTGGGATCCGCTGCAGGGTTCCCGACTCATGACGAAGTGCCGCGTCCTCACCGGCAACGTTCCGGGGATCCCCACACATCACGTCGTCAACCACATGACGCCGCTGCGACATGCCACCGGGCAATGGGAGGCATCCTTCCACTACCGGCCGCCCGAGTCGCCAATCGGCCAGGTGGGGCTTCAATTGAAGTACCTGGTGGAGGTCCACAATCGACAGGAGATGGATGCCCTGTACAGCAGCTGCGGCGGAAACGCCAGTGGAGGTGCGAGCTCGTTCAGCAAAGTCGTGGTCGTACTCGACGCCGAGAACATTCCGCCTCATTGCCCACATCCACGATTCGACCGAATCATGTCGGCCAGAAGCTCCCCGACGGAATCGCACGACGAGTGGCATCTCCAGTTCACCTCCAACGGCAGCACCACGAGTTCGTCCACCGGCTCCCAGGCCGGGTTCAACCTCGAGGTGAATGCACTGGGCGCTGCGATCGGCGTGAACTGGGGAAACTCGTGGACGTCCCACTTCGGATTGGTGAACGAGACCGTGACCATCAACTGGAACGAGGGATTCGAACCACTCTGGCTGCACCAGCCGCTGGAACCCTGCACCATGAGGTTCACCGCGAGCGCCAACCTGCAAAGCAGATGCGGTGTCACCCGCGGTTCGTACGCCCTGACGGAGAACTCGGTCGACGTGTATCTGGATGGCGAATACCTCGGATGCGACGTGCAATGCGACTCCGACACCGAAGCCGGTTGGATCGAGCACCTCTGAAGCAAGGGCAGCCATGATCATCGAGATTCGACGTCAACTCGGCATGACCGTGATCGCCCTCGGCGTGACGGCGTCTTCCACCGAGGCCGCGACCCGCGACTGGTACGGATACGACCTTCGGTCGACCGAATGGACGCCGGCGTCAGCGGGCACCTTCACGCTCGATGCCTGCGCCCTGGCAAGCGAGGGCGACGCAAGGCTGCTGGTCCGGCGAGCCGCCGAATCGACGACCGAGGCCGCCGCGTCGAACTCCGGTCCATCCCTCGACACCTTCGACTTCCTGGCCGTGCTCGGTCGGGCGATTCCCGACGAGCGTGCGCGAGCGGACGTCGGCGGGCCCGAGGCGGGCACTTCCGTGGTCGTTCCTTTCGGGCCGGTCCTCGCCACCCGGGTGGATGACTGGCCGGCACCCTGGTGGGAACTGGACCGGATCGAGTGCCGCGGTCCGATCGCGGTCACACCGGAGTCAAGCGACGCCGCGCGAGCGCAACAGGCGTCGGTAGCGCATGCCGAAGCGACCCGCTCGCTCGTCGAGATGGCCGCGTGGTGGGGCGAAACCGTGTCGAACACCGCCGTGGGCGACTGGAAGGCGGCGGCCATCGCCCGACCGGACGAGACCATCGCCTCGCCCGCCATGGGCAGTTCCCCGATCGGAATCACCCTCTACTTCGAGAAGCAGGACGCCTTGCAGGCGTGGACGAGACTGTCGGGCGACGTGTCACGCGCCGACCTGCTCGTCCGTGATCTGATCGAGATCGCCCGACGCCTCGACCGGCACGATCTCGCCGCCACCATCGCCGAGCGAGTCCCGCCCGGGACCTCGGGGTTCGCCTCCGTGGTCCTGCACGCCGAGTGGCCGATCGACGCGATGGGCTTCGTCGCATCCATCGCGCAACTCGATCGACTCCGGGAGTCGAACCGGCGGTTTCTCGACGGCGCACTGGCCGATGCGTGTCGCGAACACGATCTCCCCCTGGAAGTCTGCAGCGACTGCGAACGGGAGTTGATGCGCGTGCTGGCCGATCTTCCGATCGGGTTCGATCTGCACGGTCGTCTCGGCCCCGAGGCGCGAGCGCTGCTGAAGGACCTGCTTCGGCCCGGCGGCAACCAGATCCTGGACGGGGCCTTCTGGCTGGAGCAGGACGGCACCGACCCGTTCGATGTCGCCGCGTCGATCGGCGCCAACGTCGGATGGCGACTCCACGGGCTCGCGTGGCTGGACCGGATGGGCCTGCTCCCGAGCGAGCGAGCCCGCCGCGACGCCGATCTCCGATACGCCGCCGAGCAGTGGCAGACGGCGTACGCGCGGGAGTTCGGGATCGATCTCGATCCGGAATTCCTGGTGCGACGGATCGGTGACCCGGCCAAGCCGTGGGCAACGTTCCCCATCGGGCGGAACCGCGCCGTGTTCGATCGCATCCTTGCCGAGCGGATCGCGGAGATGAGTGCCCAGGCGAACGGGCCCCACCGGTCGGGCATCGCCGAAGCGCTGATGATCTCGGCCCTTGACGGCTGCCTGGCCCGGACCAATCTCAAGGCGGGCCGTCGGTGCGATGGGAATCGAACGAGCCGGCCGTATCCGCATGCCTGGGGATATGGCGGCATGGGAGGTTTCACCCTCACCCACGGTGAACCCACGGCGGTCCGCGATGCCAGCCTGGGAATCTGGGTCCATGACCAGTGATCCGCCGGTGGCGCCGATCCGCGCCCTCCGGGCTTCTTGGGGAGCATCGTACGAGGGCGGACGAGGGCGACTGGTCCCCCGAGTCTCCCTCACGCCCCGAATGCCGGGATCGTGACCCTTCTGAACTTCGAGGTCGAGCTCATGGGTGGCTGCGTCGACTGTGCGTCCTATTGCCCG
>CAYZSH010000222.1:0-5061 GCA_964481025.1 uncultured Isosphaeraceae bacterium | reverse complement strand
AGGAGAGCCTCGGGGCACGACGGCTCGGATCCACCCGTTTCGGGTGATTCGGGACGGCCGAGGCGACGAATCGCGATCGACCCCGCCCCCCCGGCATGGCCGATCCTCAGTCGAAGCACGCCGCCGCCGTCCGAGGGCTCGTCCTCGGACGGCGGTGTCGCTTCCGGGCCCATCTCCTGACGATTCGATGGTTCAATGACCGCCATGCCTCCCATCAACCATCTCGTTCGGCCGCTCCTGATCGTCGCGATGCTCGTCCTGGCGCTCACGCCGGACGCGCACACCGCCGCGGCGCCGCCCATCGTCGTCGAGACGTGGAACATCCGATACGACAATCCCGGTGATGGTCCGCACGCGTGGCGGCATCGGCGTGAGGGCGTCATCGAACATCTCCGCGACACCGGCGCCGACGTGATCGGGCTGCAGGAGGTCCTGCCACGACAACTCGCGGCGATCAGGGCGGGACTGGAAGAGTACGAGGTCTTCAGTCGCGGTCGTGAACGCCAGGCGGATCGCGGCGAAGCGGTGCCGATCTTCTGGCGACGCGATCACTGGCGACTGGACGTCGACCACGCGACGCACTTCTGGTTGAGCGAGACGCCCGAGGTGCCGGGGTCGATGTCGTGGAAGACCGCGTGCACGCGGATGGTCACGATGATCCGACTGGTGCCGGTCGAACCGTCAGCCGGCCGGTCGCCGATCTGGGTGTGCAACCTCCACCTCGATCACCGGAGTGCCGAGGCGAGGGCGAAGGGGGCGGGGCTGGTGCGTGAACGCATCGCGTCGCGACCGGACGTGATGCGGGACGAACCGGTCGTGATCCTCGGCGATTTCAACGCGACGCCGGGATCGCCGCCGGTCGAGACGCTGCTCGCGGCGGGCGCCGATGGCGCGTTCATCGATGCGTGGGCGACGACCGAGGAGCGTCGGGACACGCCCGAGTCGTCGAGCGGCACCTGGAACGGATGGGACGCCGACGCGCGGTCGGGGCGGATCGACTTCGTGCTGGTCCGCGGGCTCGCCGTCGAGGCGGCGGACATCCTGCGGCCGACGCACGACGCGGGGCCTCTGTCCGACCACTGGCCGGTTCGGGCCACGCTCGTACTCGAGCCTCCTCGTTCATGATGTCGGGCGGGCATCGGCTCGATCCGCACATTCCGGTCGGAAGCAGTCGGCATCGATGCGCACGAACTCCCGATCCGACCGATGTCCGGCCGGGTGCTCAGTTCGGTTCCGCCAGAGGCCAGCGGTGCAGGGCCATCCCCCGGATCGGGGGGTAGGTCATGGTCAATCGTCGGATCGTGAAGTCCGACAAGCGAGTGCTCAGCAGTCCAGCCGCTCGATCCAGAAGGGCGAGGTAGTCCCGGTTCGGGAGGTTCCAGTCTTCGGGGAGATCCGGGCTGGGCAGGGTCGCCCTCTTGAACGGCGTTCGGGCCGTCCTCGTGGATTTGACGGGACCATGGTCCTGCGGGGGCCGGTCCAGCAGGACCGTCGAGATCGGCTCGCCTCCAATGGGCAGGTCACGGTGCAGCAGCAGGTCGAAGACCACACGCTCCGTCGGGACGTCGAGCGGCATGCACATGTCCGCCGTCTCCTCCTTCGACGCGTCGCCGCCCCTCGTGCGGTGGAGCGGTCCGGTGAACTCGCTGCGTTCGAGAAACGCGAGATGCAATGGGCTCAATCGAAGGGCCGAGGCGGGGGCGAGAACGAATCGCGTTCGTCCGCGATGCGGCGCTGCTTGGAGCTCGTCCCGCGTGATGCCGGGAGTGGAGAGATCCTTGACGAAGGCCGAGCCGGGTTCGTCCTGATCGACCGAGGTGGTCTTCGCCAGCGAATTCACCGTGACATAGAACGCTCTCGGTGACTGGTCGGGTGCGATCATCGGACCGTCGAGGATCGTGGCCGCGGCGATGGCGGCATGATCCGGGCGACTCGGCGATCTGGTCAGCAGGTACGCGCCGATGCGAGCGCGGAGCGATCGCCCGTCGGTGATCCTCTCCGATTCGAAGGCCAGCCTTCGAAGGCGGAGAGCCTCGTTCGCGACGCCGAGTTCCTTGACCGGATTCCCGACCAAGGAGACGAGCGATTGGCGAGGAAGCCCCGCCTCGGCGACGAATCGCTCGAAGTCCTCGATGGCCACCTCGAGACGCCGGCACGTGATCTCGCCGGCGCCTCCCGCTTGCAGTCCACCGAGGACCCGCGACCAGGAAGTCCTGCCGGGAAGGTTGCGCAGGACCTTCATGAGGTCCGACTCGTAGGCGAGGAGGAAGAGCCGCCAGCCCATCGTCTTGTTCACCGCGAGTCGGCGGGCGAGCTCTCTCGCCCCGAGGGATCGTGGCGATACGGTCGACACGACATCCCGGCACACCGACTGCAGGGTCTCCAACTCCGTAAGCAGCGATTCCCTGAGGGGTCTGTCGGGGTCGTCCGGCGTGGAGAACTCGGTCACGATCGTCTCCGGGAATCTCGAGGGCGGATCGGACGATCAGGTGGAGCCGCGCGGATCCGCAGGCGAGACCCGCTGATGGTGGTCCGTCGGGCGAAAGCCGGTTGGCATCATACGTGAGAGCGGGTCGGATGCGGATGCGCTGGTGGAGAAGGCTGAATTCGGGAGATTCGCCACATGTGGCACATCTCCTCCGATCGCCGTGGTTTCCGATGGAGGTGAGAGTCGCGACCCGTAGGTTGGGGTGATCGAGTGCGATTCGGCCCGACGGCGAGATTCCCGCCGCGATCACGTCCATGCGGCCTCGTTCCCCAACCTGCCCGACGGCGAATCAAGGAGAGTTCGACTCGTGTCTGGCATGCATCGTTTCATCCGCCCTCTGTCCCTCGCCGGCCTCGCGGCCGGACTCATGACTGCGTCTTCGGCGGCAGGGGTCACATTCGACTTCTCGGCCGACATCTACGGGCGTTCCGCGGGAAGTGGACGACTCCCCGTCGGCACCGGCACCTACACGGTGCTGGATCTCTACGTCTCCAACACCACGAGCGATCCTTTGCGGCTGCTGTCGTTGTTCAATCTGAGCATCGAACTCGAAGATGGGGTGTTCGTGCATGACGACGCGGATGCGGATGGTCAATGGTCAGCCGCCTACAGCACGATCGCGGGCGACGGCACGATCGACAGCTTCGTGACCTTCGGAGCCATGACGAACGACGATCCGTACACGGCGGCGCTCGATCCGAACTTCGAAGGCGAGGTCGCGGGAAGCGTCTCCACGAACGCGGGTTGGTACAACGCCGATCCGACGAACGGCCAGGGCGATGTCGACGCGAGCGGCCAGGTCCTCGTCGGTCGATTCGTGGTGGCCAACGACCTCGCGTCGGCGACGACCTTCAGCATCTCCGGTGAACTCGCCTACAACTTCCAGTCGCCGGGCGTCCACTTCGACAACGACACCAAGGTGTTCGCCCTGCCGGCCGCGGCGGCGACGGTGCCGGGGTCGGTGGGGGCGTTGTCTCTGATCGCAGCCGGGCTCGCTCGGCGTGGACGTCGTCGCTGAGATCACGTCGGGATCGATCATGTCGAGAGCACCTTGCGACACGCTCCGGTGCTTCTGGCAGTCCCGATCAAGCCACGGAATCCCAAGCAGACCGTGAGTCTGCACGGCAACTCGTCGTTTCATCCGTTCCCCTGAAATAGAGTCATCATGTCAAGGAGAGTCATCATGTTCCAGTTCGCCACCGGTCGTCTTGCTGCAGTGTTCACGGGCGTCGTCTCGATCGTCGCCGCTCCCGTCTGGGGAGGGGATCCTCTGGCAGACGGCATCCTGACGGTCGGTGCGAGTGGATTCGAATTCACCTCGATCAACGACGCGATCGACGCGATCCCCGGAGCCGCCGCGATGTTTGACTACACGATTCAGGTTCACGATGCGAATCATCGGGAAGGCGCCGAGATCCTCACCGACGGCAAGAACTTCCGCCTCTCCGGCGTCGTGGGGAGATCAGGGGAGTATCCGGTGCTCGATGGGCAGGACACGCATCGGATTCTCCGGGTCATGAGTGGATCCGAAGTCAACATCAGCGACCTTGCGTTCGAAGACGGGCTCGGCAATTCCAATGGAGGGGCTGTTCTCCTGATCAATGGGTCCACTCTGAGCTTCAATGAGGTCAGGTTTCGGAACAACGCCGGGGAGCGAGGTGGTGCCATATATGTGAACAACAGTAACGCCGAGCTCTCCTGTTACGACGTGGACTTCGACTCGAACACCGGTACGATCGGCGGTGCGGTCATGACCAACCTGTGCCAATCCGCCACCTTCGAGAGGTGTGCCTTCACCAGCAACGTCGGGACGGATGCCGATTACGGCGACGTCATCCACAACTCGGATGAGACCAACTTGGTCATTCTGAAAACCACCGATGTCTGCGGAAGCAATCGACCCTTCAGTGGATCGGTCTCGTTCAGCGCCCGGCTCATCATCGAGGAATCCTGCGAAGACCCGGTCGCGGGCGACTACGACGGGGACGGTGACCTCGACGCCGATGACCACGCGGCGATCGGCGTGGCGTTGGGCATCAGCGGCGACACGGACGGCGACGGTGACGTGGATAGCGACGACTACACGGCGCTCCGCGATCAGCTCGGCATCTGTGCCGCGGACATCGACGGCGACGGAATGGTGGACGCCACCGACCTGGCGTACATCCTCGGCTACTGGGGTGGCTGCAGCGCGCCGTGAGCCGGGGAGCGGTCGGGTCCACCCACTGCCGATCTGGCCGGTCGAATCGCGTCCATGCCGCCCATGTACGGCTGCAGCGGGGCGGGGATCGCGACCGAGCCGTCGGCCTGCTGGTGCATTTCGAGGATCGGGATGAGGATCCGGGGGCTCGCCGCGACGGTGTTGTTGAGCGAGTAGGCGAAGCGGGTCTTCTTCGTCTCGGGATCGCGGTACCGGAGATTGAGCCGTCGGCACTGGTAGTCGCCGAGTCGGCTCGCGGAGTGGGTCTCGCCCCAGTCCCCGACCGGCCGGCCGTCGGGACCGTCCGCCCCGCGGCCCGGCATCCAGCACTCGACGTCGATCATGTCCTCGTTCTTCTGACCCAGATCGCCGG
>CAYZSH010000221.1:0-5078 GCA_964481025.1 uncultured Isosphaeraceae bacterium | reverse complement strand
ACAATCACCCGCCGTTCCAGATCGACGGCAACTTCGGCGGCGCCGCCGGTCTGGCCGAGATGCTCGTGCAGTCGCATGTCGCCGAACCCGATGCCTTCGCGCCGGGTCGAGCACCGCGATTCATCGTCGAGTTGCTGCCCGCCTTGCCCGACGCCTGGCCAAGAGGCGAGGTGCGCGGGCTGCGCGTGCGGGGTGACGTGCTCATCGAGCGGATGACCTGGACCCCGACCCGCGTCGAGGTCGAGTTCGCGAGCGACTCGCGAGAGCGGATCGTGGTCCGTCCGCCGGCCGATGCCGACGATCCGACGCCGATCACCGCGCCGCTCGCGAATGGTCGGGTTCGCGTCACCTTCGATCGGAACGCCGATCGATGACCGTCTTCGCCGTCAGCTTCGCGATCTACACCCTGCTCATCGTCGCGGTCGGCATCGTGACCGGTCGCAAGGCCGGCACCGACGACGAGTCGTACTTTCTCGGTGGCCGCACGCTCGGCCCCTGGGTCGCGGCGCTGTCCGCGAGTGCATCGAGCGAGTCGGGCTGGCTCACGCTCGGACTCGTGGGCTGGGCGTTCACCGGCGGTGCAAGTGCGCTCTGGATCCTGCCGGGCGTGCTGCTGGGGTATCTCTTCAACTGGCTGGTGCTCGCGGGGCGACTGCGGACCGACAGCGAGCGGCTCGGCGCGATCACGCTTCCCGACTTCCTGTCGTTCCGTTTCGGCGAGGGTGCACGGGGCCGGGAGGGCAAGCCGCCCGTGCTGCGGGTGCTCTCGGTGATCGTGATCCTCGTCGCCATGTGGATGTACGTGGCGGCACAGTTCGCGGCGGCGGGCAAGGCGTTCGAAGCAGCCTTCGGAGTGGAGTATCTCGTCGGGGTCGGCATCGGCGCCGCGATCGTGCTCGGCTACACCGTGATGGGCGGCTTCCGCGCCGCCTGCTGGACCGACTTCGTGCAGGCGCTGGTGATGGTGGCGGCGCTGGTCGTCTTTCCGGCCTGGATGCTGTGGGACGCGGGAGGCACCGCGTTCATCCACGAACAGCTGGCCGCGTCGGGAGACGACACGCTCCTCGCCTTCTGGCCCGAGAAGAGCGGGGCGGCCCTGCTCGGATTCCTGTTCGGTTCGGGCGCGCTCGGCATCAACTTCGGCTACCCGGGCCAGCCGCACGTGTTGATCCGGTTCCTCGCGATGCGTGACCGTCGTGACGCGATCGCGGGGGCCGTCATCTCCGTGACCTGGGCGGCGCTGGTGCTCTTCGGGGCGGTGACGCTCGGCCTGCTGGCTCGTGCGTACGTCATCGCGGGTGCCGAGTGGACGGCACCGATGGCGGCGGAACTCGCGAGCGGAGCCTCCGATGCGGGCGAGACCGCACTGGTGCTCAGTGCGAATGCGCTGCTGCCGGGCATGCTCTCCGGTGTGGTGCTCGCCGCCGTGCTCGCCGCGATCTGCTCGACCGCCGACAGTCAGCTCGTGGTGGCTGCGAGTTCGGTGGCGAGCGATCTGGTCGGCCGACTCGGTCGAGGCCGCGGCTCGACCCTCTTGAATCGCGCGACCGTGTTCGTGCTCGGCATCGGGGCGATCGGGCTCGTGGTCGATCCCGACATCAAGGTCTTCTCGTTCGTCCTGACCTACGGATGGGCGGTGCTCGGCGCCGCGTTCGGGCCGCAGGTGCTGCTGGCCTTGTTCTGGCGGAATGCGACGAGAGCGGGTGCGATCGCAGGCATGGTCACGGGCTTCGTGATCGCGGTGGGTTGGAACGAGGTCTACGACGCGAGTGCGACGGGCGTCGAGTTGTACAACCTGCCGGTGGCGTTTCTGGCGGCGCTGTTTGTGAACGTGTTCGTCAGCCTGGCGTGCTGGCGGGATGATCTGGTTTGAGGGGCGGGAGAGGAGGGAGGAGATGGGAGATTGGAGTAGAGCAGGAGAGCAGGTGAGCAGGAGACCGCAGTCGGTCAGGGGAGGCTGTTCTCGGTCGAGCGCTTTTTTGGTGTGTTCTGGGTCTCCTGTTCTCCTGCTCCCCTGATCTCCTGCTCTGATTGAACAACGGACCGCCCGAAGGGCGGTCCGTTGTTCAATCAGGGCGACAGGATTCGAACGGAGCGGAGCGACGTCGCAAGACTGTCTCGGGCGAAGCCCGATGGATGGCGCAGCCATCCGCGACCTGACGAATGAACCCGCGGGAGCCGAAGGCTCCAACGCGGGTTCGAAGTCAGGGCGACAGGATTCGAACCTGCGACCTGCGGCTCCCAAAGCCGCCGCTCTACCAAGCTGAGCTACGCCCTGCGAATCGATGCCGATGGGGATTGTACGCTGCCTGCCATCCCGAATCGGAGGAGTCCCCGTGATCGGATCCCGAACCTCAAGTGCCATCCGCCTGGCGCTGCTGCTTCCCGCCCTTGCACTGCCCGCCTGCATGCCGCAGGGCCGGCCGGTCGAGGACTACTCCCGGTACGACTTCATCCGGAACGACCTCTCGCCCGAGGTCGCCCAGCTTCTGATGCAGGAGTACACCGCGACGGCCTGCGACTACTTCGATCGGGGGGTCGGGGCGGTGGCGGCGGCCCAGACGGACGCCGAGATCGCCGAGAACGTCGAGCGGTTCCGCGACGCCGGGCTCACGGCGATTCGGCGGGCGGGGTGGCGACTGCAGCCGGTCGGGGCGGCGTTCGACTCGGTGATCCTGTTCGATCAGATGACCGCGTTCCTCCAGTCCGACGAGGCGAAGGACGCCTTCGGGCCGGCCCGCGAGGGGCTCGTCGAGGTGCTGGCCCGCATCCGGCCGCTGGCGGACGAAGTGATGGAGAAGGTCGCGGCCGACGCCGCCACCGCTCGAGAGGACCTCGTCTCGACCTGGGTGCGGGAGAACCCGCTCGACGGCATCGAGCTGGTCCGCATGTCGCCGCTGCTCCGAGTCGCGGATCAGACCGACCGAATCAATGATCCGCTCCAGACGATCGCGCGGGTTCAGTTCAGCGCGTCGGCGGCCTATGCGCGGCTCAACGAAGCGCTCCTCGCCCTTCCCGCCGACGTCCGCCGGCAGATCGAGACCGTGGTCCGGGGCGTCATGAGGGAGCCGTTGCTCGTGAACGCCCTGGTCGGCCTCGCGCGGCTCGGTGACGGCATGAAGGAGACGGGCGAGGCGCTCTCGGCGATCGATCGTCACATCGACGACCATCGCGACGTGGTCCTCGCGGACCTCGAACGGCAGCGGATCGCGATCATCGACGCGATCGGCGTGGAGCGGGCGATGATTCTCGAGGCGGTGGCCGCCGAGCGGACGGCGGTGCTGGCCGCGATCGCCGCGGAACGCGAAGAGATTCTTGCCGCAGTCGACGTTCAGGTCGACAAGGCGTTGGATCGGACGGACTCGCTGGTCACGACGTCGGTCGATCGGGTGGTCGGCGGGGTCACCGATGGCATCGCGAGAATCCTGACCGGGCTCGGGATCACGCTGGTGGGCATCGTGATGCTGCTGGCGTTCGTGACGATGGTCGTTCGTCGCCGCACGTCCGCCTGACCATCAGTCGCCGAGCCAGCGTCCAAGCAGCTCCCGCACGCGGTCCGCCGCGAAGACGTGCGGGTAGTGCCCGACGCCTTCGAGCGTGACGATCTCGGCGTCGGGCCGCGCGGCCCGCATCGCGTCGACCGGCATGCGTCCGGGATCGCCCGCGATCGCATGGATCGGGCACGACAAGGTCTCAAGCGATTCGTCGATCGGCCACTGCACGGCGCCTCCGATCGCGGCGGCCGCCTCGACGACCGGTGCGAACATGAATCGACGTTCGATGCGGAGTCGGCCTGCCCCCTGATCGTCGAGGTGAAAGAAGTCCGGAACCCAGTTCGAGCAGTCGGCGATCCACCCCGCCTGCGTCGCCAGTCGCCCGGAACTTGCGGCGCGATCGAGCCACCCCGTCATGCGGTCGATGAGCCCACTGCGACGCTCGGGCAGCATCGGGGTGCTGGAATCGATGAGGACGACCCGGCGCACCGCGAGCAGCGGATCCGCGGCGAGCACGCAGGCGAGGGCGCCGCCCATCGAGTGCCCGATCAGGGTCGCCCCGACGAATCCGGCATCGACGATCGTCCGGCGGACCGACTCGACCAGATCGTCGGCCACGACCCGCATCGCCGCCTCCGCCTCGCCGGGCGAGCGATCCTCGAGGGGCCACGGCTCGAGGTCGACGGTCCCCGGGGCGGGCATCCAGGCCGGAGCCAGGATCCGACCCGGAATCGCGGGCCGGATGGCCTCCAACTCGTCGGCATGGCCGCACCAGCCGTGGAGATAGACGGTCTTCGAGGTCGATTCTGGGGCTGTCATGGCCGGAACGGTACGGGATCACCTTTCTGAAGGCTCCCGCCCGGTCGGATATCCTCCGCGGTCCGAAGCCAAGGTCGGCTTCTTTCGGAGAGCCCCGTGACCACTGCGCCCATCCTGCTCGGCATCGACGGCATCGCCGCCTACCTTCCGGTGGGTGTGATCATCCTGATGGCCCTGGCGTTCATCGTCGTGAACATCGTGGCGACGACGATCATCGGCCCCAAGGCCGACGGCGCGGTGAAGGGCATGGCGTACGAGTCGGGCATGGACCCGATCGGCTCGGCCCGCAAGCGGTTCAACGTGCGGTTCTACATCCTGGCGATGACCTTCCTGGTCTTCGACGTCGAGATCATCTTCCTCTACCCGTGGGCGGTGACCTACACGCAGCTCGAACCGGGCAGCGGCGAGAGCGCGCTGTTCCTCGGCCGCATCCTCTTCTTCATCGCGACGAGCATCATTGCGTACGTCTACGCGTGGAAGAAGGGCGTCTTCCGCTGGGATTAGTTTGAGCGCTGCGACAGGCCCGCAAGGGGCCTGTCTCGCTTTCGAGAACACGGTCGGCGCGGCGTCGATCGCTCGGCTTCGCCGTCGCGATCGAGGTGCCGCGCAGGGTCGGATTCGGGAGCTGGAGGGCCCGCACGCCTTCGGCGAGAGCAGGAGAGCAGGAGAGCAGGAGATCAGGAGATCAGGAGATGGTGGGGCAGCATCGTCTCGGTGATCGACCGAGTCAGCGAAGAAGCCCCCTCACCGGCTGCGCCGGAGCTC
>CAYZSH010000220.1:0-5086 GCA_964481025.1 uncultured Isosphaeraceae bacterium | reverse complement strand
ACGCTCAACGTCCTCTCGAAAGCAAGGAGGCCCCTTTACGGGGCCTCCGAAGCGCGATGGGTGAGGTTCATCGCTGGCCGATTCCGGGGCCGCCCGAAGCGCCAACTCTCGTCGAACGCGGGACCCCTCCAACGCTCAACGTCCTCTCGAAAGCAAGGAGGCCCCTTTACGGGGCCTCCGAAGCGCTCTAGAAAGGAATGTCGCTGTCGTCGATCGGCTGGTGGCCGCCACCTCCGCCCGCGGGCTGGAAGGATCCGCCGCCGCCTTCGTTGATCGAGCCGCGACGGAACCCGCCGCCGCCACCACCGCCACCGCCGCCCTCGCCGCCGTCGCGGCCGCCGACGAACTGGAAGTTCTCCACCACGACCTTGAGCTTCGAGCGGTTCTGGCCCTGCTGGTCCTGCCAGGTGTCGAGCTTCAGTCGTCCCTGGATGAAGACCGGGCGGCCCTTCGCGAGGTACTGCGCCATCACTTCCGCCTGTCGGCCCCACGCCTCGCAGTCGACGAAGGTGGTCTCCTCGCGTCGTTCGCCCTCGCGGGTCTGGTACTGCCGGTTCATCGCGAGACCGATGTTGGCGACCGCCTGATTGCCGGGCGTGTGCCGAAGTTCGACGTCGCGGGTGAGGTTGCCGAGAAGAATGACCTGATTGAAACTTGCCATGAATTGCGCTCCAAGTCGTGCGTGGCCCGCAAGTCTACGCGCCGGGTCGGGGGGGCTGACCGGAGGTGGTGAAAAAACGACGGGCCGTCCACAAGGGACGGCCCGCCGTGATGGTCCGGACGGCCGGAGAGGGCCTCTTGGGCGATCAGGCGTCGTCGTCGCCGCTGTCGTCCGAGTCGGAGTCCGAGTCGTCGTCCGCCGTCGCGACCGCGGCTTCCTTGGCGGCGGCCTCCTCTTCGAGAGAGACGGCGGTCACCTTCGGGCGGGACTCTTCCTCGCCACGCTCGGCACGGAGCTTGATCTCGTCGGCGAGGGCGGTGCGGCCGTCGGCGGCCTCGATCTCCTCGGTCGGGACGTGGTCGGCCCGGAGGACCATCGCCCGGAGCAGCTGCTCGCTGAGGTTGCAGTCACGCTCGATGCCGGCGATCTTCGCGCGGTCGGCCTTGAAGTAGACGAGGAAGTAGAGGCCGCGCTTGTTGCCCTTGATGTCGTAGGCGAGGCGACGCTCGTCCCACTTGCAGATGGAGACGATCTCGGCCCCGGCGCGGCCGAGGATCGACTCGACGTGGGCGAGGGCGCCGGCGAGATCGGCGGTCGCGGTCTGCGGGAAGAGGAACATGGCCTCGTACATGTTGATGCGGGTTTCAGTCATCGTGAATCCTTGAGTGGCGACGCCGTCGTGTGCGGCGCCTGTCAGGCGACGGGGGATGTCGCCGGGATCGGTCGGCTCCTCAGGCGGAGGCCTTCCGGTTGAATCGATTCATGGCCGTGGCGAGCCCCTCGCTCGCCCAGCACGCGGCCGCGTCGGCGGCCTCGTCGAGGGACGACTCCACGAGCGGCTTCTGCTCGGGAGTGAATCGTCCGAGGACGTAGTTCTTCAGCGGGATCTGTCCGGGCTTGTCGATGCCGATCCGGAGTCGAGACCAGTCGTCGGTGCCGAGAAGTCTCGACACGTCCGACAGTCCGTTGTGCCCGCCCGCGCCGCCGCCCGGCTTCAGCCGGATCGAGCCGCAGGGGAGGGCGGTGTCGTCGACCACGACCAGCAGGTCGTCCGCCGCCGACAACTTGTAGAACCGGATCGCCTCCGCCACCGCCTTGCCCGACAGGTTCATGTAGGTGAGCGGCTTCAGGAGGAGAACCTTCTCGTCGCGGATCTGCGCCTCGACCACGAGACCGGAGAACCGGCTCTTCGCGACCGATGACGCCGGGTCGGCCCAACGGCGAGCCAGCCGGTCCACGACATCGAACCCGACGTTGTGTCGGGTTCCGTCGTATTCCGGTCCGGGATTGCCGAGTCCGACGACAAGCTTCATGACAACGACTCCGATCGACCTCGGGCTCAGCCCGCGGCCTCGGCCTCCTCGCCTTCGCCCTCGGCGGCCGCGCCGCCCTTGGGAGCCTGGACGTGGAGCACGAGCGTGTCGCCCGGGGTGGCGGCCACGACGCCTTCCGGCAGCGGGAGATCCGAGACATGCACGATCTCGTCGAAGCCGTCGAGGTCGACGCGGATCGACTCGGGGATGTTCCGGACGGCGCACTCGATCTCGAGCTCGGCGAGGTCGTGGACGACGATGTGCCCGGGCTTGGCGCCGGCCTTCGGCGTGCCGTGGAAGTCGAGCGACACGTTCAGCTTCACCTTCTCGTCGAGGTTGACGCGGGTGAAGTCGATGTGGATGACGTTGTCGCCGAGGTAGCCGAACTGCAGGTCCTTGACGAGGCAGGTCTCCTCGCCCGCACCCTCGATCGCGAGGTTGAAGACGTGGATGCCGTGGTGCAGGTGGGTCAGCGTCTCCTTGGCGTCGACGCTGATCGAGACGGGCTCGGCGCCGTGTCCGTAGACGACGGCGGGCATGCGGCCGGCCTTGCGGAGCCGCTGCGAATACTTGCTTCCGAGGCGCTCGCGGCGCTCGGCAGCCAGGGTCGGGGTTTCATGACTCATGAGGGTGTCTCCAGACGGAATGGAATCGTTCGCGGCCGGACCTCTCCGGGCCGCGACGGGGGGAATCAGAATCAGCGCTTCGTGCCGGCTCCGCTGCGGAACATCGCGGACACCGACTGGTCGTGGTGGATGCGATGCACCGCTTCGCCGAGCAGGCGGGCGACGCTGAGGACGTTGGCCTTTCCGGCGATCGGGGCGAGCCGGTCGCCGCCGGGAATGGTGTCGGTGACGTTGACGGTCGAGATCGGGCTGTCGGCGATCCGCTCCATGGCGAGCCCGACCAGCACCGCGTGGGTCGCGGAGACCATGACGTCGGTCGCGCCGCGTTCCATGACGAGCTTCGCCGCTTCGCAGACGGTGCCCGCGGTCGAGATCATGTCGTCGAACATGAGCACGGTGCGTCCTTCGACCTCGCCGATCAGGTTCTTGACCACGACCTCGGAGCCCGACTGACGTCGCTTGTCCACGATCGCGAGATCGCAGCCGAGGACGTTCGCGTACATGTTCGCGACCTTGACGTTGCCGACGTCGGGCGAGACGACCACGATCTCGCCGAGCGTGTCGCGGTTCGAAAGGAAGTGCTCGATGAACACCGGCGAGGCGCTCAGGTGATCGACGGGAATGTCGAAGAAGCCCTGGATCTGGGCCGCGTGGAGATCCATGCAGAGCACGCGATCGGCGCCCGCGGCGGTGATCAGGTTCGCGACCAGCTTCGCGGTGATCGGCACGCGACCCTCGTCCTTGCGGTCCTGGCGGGCGTAGCCGAAGTACGGGATCACCGCGGTGATCCGCTTGGCCGAGGCGCGGCGGAGACAGTCGATGTGGACGAGCAGTTCGAGCAGGCTGTCGTTGACCGGCTGGCAGGTCGACTGCACGACGTAGCAGTCGCGGCCGCGGACGTCCTCGTCCACCTTCACGATGACCTCGCCGTCGGGGAAGGTCGTGGAGGATCCCTGACCGAGCGGCAGTCCGAGGTGGTCGCACATCGCCTCGGCGAGGTGACGGCCGGCGCGACCCGCGAAGATCTTCAGGTGTTCGCGATCGCTGGCGCTCATGCGTCGGCTCCGGGGTTGCGGCGACGAAGGATGGCGTCGACCTCGGCGAGCTGATCGGGCGTGTTCACGCTCAGGACGTCCTCGGCGGGCACCGCATCGACGACCGAGACGGTCGAGCCTTCGCTCCGAGCGATGCCGAGCACGTCGGTGACGTAGTACTCGCCGTTGGCGTTGCGGTTGTCGATCCGGGAGAGCCGGTCGAAGAGCGGTCCGGCGCGGAAGCAGTAGTACGAGGGGTTCACCTCGCGGATGCCGAGCTGTTCGGGCGTCGCGTCCTTCTGCTCGACGATCCGTTCGAAGCCGCCGTCCGCATCGCGGACGATGCGGCCGTAGCCCGAGGGATCGTCGATGATCGCCGTCGCGAGCGTCGCGTCGGCGGCGTTGGAGCGATGTGTGTCGAGCAGCGTTCGAAGCGTCTCGGCGCGGATGAGCGGGCCGTCGCCGCAGAGGACGAGCACGTCGTGGTCGGGGGTGTCGGCGAAGATCGCCCGCGCCTGATCGACCGCGTGACCGGTGCCCAGCTGCTCGGTCTGATCGACGAACGAGACGCCGGGTTCGTCGGCGAGACTCGATCGCACGAGTTCGGCCATGTGCCCGACGACGACGACGATGCGCTCGGCGCCCGCCTGGCGACAGGCGTCCACCACCCAATGGACCATCGGGCGGCCGCATGCCTCGTGCATGACCTTCGGGAGATCGCTCTGCATGCGCGTGCCCTTGCCGGCGGCGAGGATCACGGCATCCACGGTGGGATGGTCGTTGGACGTCGTCATGGGTGGCGTGAGGGTGCGGGACGGAACGGGAAGCTGGCCCACCTAGATTCGAACTAGGACTGCTTGGACCAAAACCAAGAGTGCTACCGTTACACCATGGGCCAGTGAGGACGAGCGAGACCGTTCGGGAATCGCACGTCGCCTTCCGGCGTTCCGTGCATCGCGTTGCTGAGAAGCGGGACCTGTCGCGACCGGCTGGAAAGCCGGGGCGCTCGCGAGACCGACGACGTCGAACGGGACCATCCCGACCGACGAGGCGCGGTTCGGAGCATCCGAGCGGACGGATCCGAGGCCGCGGCCGAAAGCGGGCGGGAGCGTGCCAAGCCGCGAGGCACGCCCCATGCGGCGCCAGTCCGTCACGTCCGGAGGACGATCAGGGAGCTGTCACCGACGGCCCGAAGCGACGAAGACTACCCGATCTCGCCGGCCATTCCAAGGCCGCCGCCACCTCAAGAGACCGCCCCACGACGCTCGAGGCGTCGGAGGGCGGCAGGGTGGACGTGATGTGGGGATCGACGTCAGATCCGCGGAATGTCCGGCCGCATGCCTCGGCGAGACCGGTTCGGCTTCGCAGAATCCCGTTCAGGAGCCATGCCGGGGTCGCCGGGCCGCATGCCCTGGCCTCGGAACTCCATGCCGTGGCCGCCGGGCCGCATGC
>CAYZSH010000219.1:0-5088 GCA_964481025.1 uncultured Isosphaeraceae bacterium | reverse complement strand
TCCCCTCCGTGGCCCTCCGTGCTCCTCCGTGCCCTCCGTGGTGACCCCCCGTCGATAGACTCCGCCCCTCCATGCCCGGGTTCGACCTGCAGTCCATCCTCGACGCCTATGGCGGTCCACCGACCGCGGGCGACGCCGCGCATCTCAATCCTCGGTTCCTCGATCTGCTTCGACTGACCGGGTTCGATCGACGATTCGTGCGGGGCGAGGGGGCGGCGCTGTTCGACGACCAGGGCACCCGCTACGTCGATGCCATCGGCGGGTACGCGTGTCTGTCGGTCGGGCGGAATCACCCGGTGCTGCGGGACGCTCTGGAACAGGCGCTTCGCATCGCGCCGCCGACGCTGATCCAGTTCGAGGTGCCGCCGCTGGCGGTGGCGCTCGCCGATCGACTCAAGCGGTTCGTCGGGCGTCCCGACGATCGGGTGTTCTTCGTGAACAGCGGGACCGAGGCGGTCGAGGCGGCGATGAAGATCGCGCGGGCCGCGACGGGGCGGCCCGGCTTCGCGCACTGGTCCAATGCGTTCCACGGTCTCACGCTCGGGGCCCTCTCGCTCAACGGCGCCGCGTGGCTGCGCCGCGGATTCGAACCGTTGGTGCCGGGGTGTCGCGAGGTGCCGTTTGGTGATCTCGCGGCACTCGAGACGGCGCTCGCGGACGAATCGGTCGCCGCGTTCTTCTACGAGCCGATCCAGGGCAAGGGCGTCATCGAGCATGGACCCGGCGTGCTCCGCGAGGTCGCGGAGATCTGTCGCCGCACCGGCACGCTGCTCGTCGCCGACGAGGTGCAGACCGGGTTGGGCCGGACCGGAACGCCGCTCGCGAGTGATCAGGACGGCGTGCAACCGGATCTGGTCTGCGTCTCGAAGACCTTGAGCGGCGGCATGGTCCCGGTCGGGGCGGTGCTCGGTCGCGCGGCGGTCATGGATCGGGTGTTCGACTCGGTCGAGCGATCGGTCGTGCATTCCTCGACCTTCCGCGAGAACCCGCTGGCGATGACCGCGGGCCTCGCGGTCCTTCAGATCCTCGAGGACGAACGACTGGTCACGCGAAGTGCCGAGGTCGGACGACGGTTGCTCGACGGGCTCCGCGGACTCGCCACGCGTGATTCGGGGATCGCCGCGGTCCGCGGTCGCGGGCTCATGCTCGGGGTCGAGCTCGATCCGAAGATCATGGCGTTCGATCTGCCCGGGTTCGGATCGCGGACCGCCACCCTCGTGGCGCAGGCGGTGTCGGTCCGGATGCTCGTGGAGCACCAGGTGCTCGTGCAGTCCACCGCGAAGACCAGTGCGGTCATCAAGGTCGTGCCGCCGCTGGTGATCGAGGCGGACGACGTGGATCGGATCATCGACGCATTCGCCGCGACCGTGGCGGATCTTCGTCGTGGCCGGGGAGCCGCGATCCGAAGTTTGCTGGACATGCTCGGGCGTGCCCCGGACGTCGTGCTTCGCGAGAGCATCAGGTAGCGTCCGTCGATCAACCCACCTTCCGTCCGGAGCCGCCCATGGCCACCTCGCCCGTGCTCGATTCCTCCCACGTCGATCACGCCATGTGGCTCGGTCGCCTCGCCTTCCGCGGTCTCTCCCCGCAGGATGCCTACGACCTCGCGTTCTACGGGCACTTCCTCACCACCGATCCCGCCGGGCGCGTGCCGACCTTCCTCGGGACCAATCAACGCGACACGATCCGCCCGGCCCTCCGCCGTCACTTCCAGTCGCTTCCCGAGAACGGCGTGGTCGTCGACATCGCGGCGGGTGACGGATCGACCGTGCTGCCCGCGATCGACTCGGAGGTCCGTGCGAAGTTCATCCTCGTCGAACCGTCCGCCGAGGCGGTCGGCGAGTATCTGATGGCGATCGAGGACGCGCCGAACCTCGAGATGAAGGGGCTGCCGCTCGCCATCGATGCGAACACCCTGATCGACAATCCGGTGTGGCAGGACGAGATCGGCGACGGGTTCGACCTCGCGATCTGCGTGCACGGGATCTACTTCCTCGATCTGCCGAGCGTGCTTCGCGCGATGTACGCAGGACTTCGGCCGGGCGGAACCGCGGTGATCGTGCACGCCGACGAGCTTCGGGGGATGAGCGGGGCGGCGATGGAGCGGTACCTGCGGCGCACGAAGCGCGACGACGAGGCCGAGGCCTACCTCGAGGGGCTTCGGGCCCGGCATCGCATGCTCTCGGCCGAGACCGGTGAAGGAACCGTGACCGCGCTCCTGACGGCGGACGGTCTTCCCGCGCCGATCGTCGAGATCGAGACGATCGAGAGTGCGGCCTTCGCGCCGACGCTGGAAGGACTGTCCGCGATCGGGCTCATCGCGGGTCTCTCGTATCTGCACGAGGACGGTGACGGCCCGATGGACGAGACCAAGGCGAACGCGCTGCTGGAAGTCATCGTTCGCGACCCCGAGCGGGTCGACTTCAGCGTCGTCACCGATCCTGCCGACCCGCGGTACGGCATGTATCGCGTGCGGCAACCGCAGCGGGTGGTGTCGATCCGCAAGCCCGCGGCCGGGTGATTCGAATCGATCGCCGGCCGGCGATCACTCCGACGCGGTCGGGATGTTCACCAGCGTGTAGTACGCCCGCGGATGGAGAAGCGGCTCGTCGTCGGCGCTGCGGAGCATGTCGAGTCGGAGTTCGTGGACGTAGCCCGCCCGCAACGGCTCGCAGACGAGGTTCACCTCGAGCCCGTCGCCCGAGACCTGCGCGAGCCTGACCGCCACCGGCTCGATGTCGCTCTCGGGGCTGCCGTAGGGCGAGTGGAGCTTGTAGGTGTAGCTCGACATGTGGTGGTTCTGCGGCTGCGACGCGAGTCCGGCGTCCACCGGCTTGGTGAAGGTCAGCTTGAACCCCTCGGGCGTCGCCTCCATCGTGCGGATCTCGAACGGGGTCTCGCCGGTCCACGAGAGCGCTTCGAGTCCCCACATCTCGGTGCCCTTGCCGCCCCAGCCGCGGTTGGTCTCACCGACGAGCAGCGAACCGTCCTCGCCGAACGCCATGCGGATGATGCCGCACTGGAAGTTCTCGCGGAACGGGAAGACCGCACCCTGCACGTGACCGTTCACTTCCTCGGTGAAGATCCGGTAGACGGCGCCGTGGTGCTGGTCGCCCATGTACGCCTGACCCTTGAAGAAGGGGGCGATGGTTCCTTCGAGATCCCAGACGACCTCACCCGGGCTCTTGCCGCACTTGTCGTAGGGGAACCACACGACCGGCAGCTTGAAGGTCGGAATCTTCTTCGCCACCACGGGCATGAGTTCGCCGTCGGGGATCTCTCCTGGATGCTCGACGTGCGACTCCGGACGTCGCGTGCTCTCGATGCCCCAGGGGTGACCGTGGAAATCGCCGCGCTCGATGATCGACATCTTGCTGGCGCCGCACCATTCGCCCTGATTGTCGGTGTAGTAGACGCGGTCGTCGGGGCCGACCGCGACGCCGCACGGCGACCGGAGCCCCGCGGCCTCGGGATGCATGACGCCGTCGGCGTCGACCCGCATCGCCCAGCCTCGCCAGTCCTTCGGTCCGAAGGGCTCGGCACCGAACGGTCGGTTGAGCGTGAACCAGAGATCGCCGTTGGACTGAAAGACCGGACCGAAGCAGTACTCGTGGTAGTTGCCGCTGATCGCCCAGTCGTCGCAGATCGTCTCCAGTCGATCGGCGTCGCGGTCGCCGTCGAGGTCGGTCATCTTCGAGATCTCACCGCGCTGCGAGACGAAGATCGGACCGTTCCAGCGGGTGCCCGCCGCGATCGCGGCGTGACGCGCCTCGGTGTCGGCGGGCGTCGTCGCAAGACCGAGCGGCTCCTGCAGACCGTCGGCGAAGAGGTGGTATCGCACGCGATGCGGATCTGCGGCGGCCTCGGTGTCGGCCGCGGACCCCGCGAGCACCGCGATCGTCTGCTGCGGGTCCATCGCGTTCTCGATGATCCACACCTCGCCACGACGGGTGCACGCCATGATCTCGCCGCCGCCGAGCGGCAGGATGCCGCCGACCTCGAGATGCACGCCTTCGGGCTCGGGAAGGGTGCGGATGGTCCAGTAGTCGTTCTCATCCGCGGCGAGCGCGGACGACGAGAGCAGCACGGACACGGCAAGAGAAATGACACGATTCATGGCCAGACCCCGATCAAGTGAGAAGGCAACCGCCACCCGCAATCTCCCCGACTCTCCACCCTTCCTCTACCACCCCAGTTCCACCTCGAACACGCCCTCGAATGCCGCGTCGTCGCGACCGACCATCCGAAGCGGGACCTTGACGAGGAGTTCCTTGGTGCCGTCGGCGCCATCGCGGACGAAGGAGTCGGCGCCGTGCACTTCAAGCACGAGTCCATCGGGCGTGCGCCATCGACGGTCGTCGCCCTCGCCGCCAGCGGCCTCGATCGCATCGGCGACCGCGAGTCGGGCGTAGAGATCGCCGCGGCCTTCGTCGCTGGCCACGCGGAACTCGCGAACGAGTCGCGTGCCGCCTTCGGCGAGCTTCGGCATCGGTCGCTCGGTGATCCGGATGTCGTCGAGCAGGACATGGAACGCAGGACGGCCGTCGGCATCCCGACTGCTGCCCGCGAACCTCCAGTTCCCGTTGCGGATGCCCGCGGCGTCCCGCCGGTTCGCATCGGGCCACGCGTCGGCGCGGGTCTCGAGCATCGCGATCGCGGGACCGTCGGGCATCATGAGTTCGGCGGTGCCGGCAGGATTCTCCAGTTCGCCCGCCCGCCCGTGCCAGGTGCCGCGGGCGTCCATGAACGAGCCGCGCCACGACTTCGCCAGCCGCGCGTGCTCGGCGTCGTACGCGTAGTGCAGGTTCTCCGGCATGCCGACCGCGATCGTCCGAGGGCTCACGCCTTCCATGAAGGTGCCGAAGACGATCGGGCGGTCCGCCGGCACGAGCGCGTACTCGCCTGCATCGGGGACCACGCCCTTCGGGAGCGGCATCGACTCGCCGAGGGAGAGATACGAGCGGATCGCGTCGATCTGCTTCACCGGATCGCCGCCGAGGATGTCGGTGAAGATGCGGTCGGTGCCGCCATTGCCCCAGAACGCGGTCATGCGGGTGCCGGGGTTGGTCTTCTGCGGATCGAGCAGGT
>CAYZSH010000218.1:0-5126 GCA_964481025.1 uncultured Isosphaeraceae bacterium | reverse complement strand
TCGGTGGGCGCGATCCAGATCGCGGGCACCGCGATGCCGAGTCAGCTGCCGTTCTTCGTGGCGGCGTGCGACTACACGCTGATCGGCGAGGAGTTCTTCGCCGCCAGTGCCTATCTCTCCGGGCAGCCCGATCAACTCGGCAGTCTGAAGGGGCAGGACATCGGCAAGATCCTCGTCGGCATCACCCTCATCGTCGGCTGCCTCGTGGCGACCGTCGCGGCCCTCACCGGAAGCACGGGGCTCGAGGATGCGGTGATGTGGTTCAAGAACTCGGTCCTGAGCGCCTGAGGAGCCACGACCCATGAAGCGAACCGTTCCATTGATCATCACCGCCCTCGTCGGCGTGGTGCTCATCGTGTCGAACTTCATCCCCTCGTTCCGATCGTGGGGCGAGGAGGCGACCACCTTCTTCTCGATCATCGCCGCGATCGCCTTCGTGCTCGGCGGCGGCAGTCTGCTGAAGGTCCACCTCCGCAAGATCTCCGACCGCAACGCGGGCTGGGGCTACTCGCTGGTCGTGCTCGGCACCTTTCTCGTCACGCTGGCGGTCGGACTGCTGAAGGTCGGCGTCACGCCGAACCCGGCGTTCCCGAACATGCCATGGGCGGGCGACGTCCAGGCGCAGGGCACCGCGTTCTGGTGGGCCTACGAGTACACCTTCAAGCCGCTCACCTCGACGATGTTCGCGATGCTCGCGTTCTACATCGCGTCCGCGGCGTTCCGGGCGTTCCGGGCGAAGAACTTCGAGGCGATGCTCCTGCTCGGCACCGCGTTCATCATCCTGCTCGGCCGCACCTTCGCGGGCTACTTCCTCACGAGCTGGATCCCGATCGACGGTCCGTTCAGCGGCCTGCGGATCGAGGAGCTGAGCGTCTACATCATGCAGGTGTTCAACACCGCCGGAAACCGGGCGATCATCATCGGCATCGCACTCGGCATCGCCAGCACGAGCCTCAAGATCCTCATGGGTCTCGACCGCTCCTATCTCGGTGGAGGGAACTGATCCATGAGCTTCCTTCAACGACTCGAGAACGCCGATCGCCGCTGGGTGTTCCTGCTGATGGGACTCGCGGTGGCGGTACCGATCATCTACATCGGTCTCACCGGGAAGACGCTTCCCGAACGCGCCACGCCGCTCGCCGAGAGCGCGTTCCAGGTGCTCGACGACCTGCCGACCGGTTCGCGGATCCTGCTGGCGTGGGACTTCGACCCCGCGAGCGAGGGTGAACTCGGTCCGATGGCGACGAGCTTCATCCGGCAGTGCTCGCAGCGCGGTCATCGGATGTACTTCATCGCGTTGTGGCCGGTCGGCGCGCAGATGATCCGCTCGACCACCAGCAAGGTGATCGGCGGGTATTACCCCGATCTCGTCTACGGCCAGGACTGGGTGGATCTCGGCTTCAAGGCGGGCAACGAGGCGGTCATCAAGACCATCGCGACCGACTTCCGCCAGATGTTCCCCTCGGACGCCCGGGGCACGTCGGTCTCGGCGATCCCGATGATGGAAGGCATCACGAGCATCGCCGACTTCGACGCGATCGTGAACGTGAGTGCGGGCTACCCCGGCAGCAAGGAATGGGTGCTCTACGCGGCGACGCCGCTCAAGAAGCCGCTCGTCGTCGGGTGCACCGGCGTCCAGGCGCCGCTCATGTATCCGTACGTGCCGAATCAGGTCCGCGGCCTGCTCGGGGCGATCAAGGGCGCCGCCGAGTACGAGTCGGTCGTCAACGACTGGGTCCGCGAGGATCGGATGCGTCAGACTTTGATCGCGGGCGGCATGTCCGAGACCGACGCGGCGACGACCGCCGCCGAACTCGCGAGCAAGCCGAAGTCCGCGGGCGCCTGGGCCGAAACGGCCGCGGCCGCGAGTCTCACGCCCGAGTCGAAGGCCGCGGTGATCGCGATCGCCGCCGAGCCGACGCCGGGCATCTTCCTCGAGGCCCAGCGTCGCATGGGACCGCAGCTGGTCGCACACCTGCTCATGATCGGTCTGATCGTCATGGGCAACGTCGTCTACTTCGCATCGCGTCGTCGGGGAGGTGGTCGATGAACCGTCAGAACCTCGGAGTGATTCTCGTCTTCGCGATCCTCGGCGTGCTCGTCGCGGCGCGGGCGTTCGTGGGTGACGGCATGGGCCGCATCTACTCGCAGCGTGAGACCGTGGAGATGGTGCGGATCGATCGCCCGGTGCTCGATCCGACCCAGGTCGCGGACGGCGCGGCGGCGACCGAGTCCGCGTGGGTTCGCACGGACTCCGACGAGGCCCGCGACTTCGCGACCGCGTCCTCGGAGACCGTCACGTGGGAGGAGGTGACCGCCATCACTCCCGGTGAGGCGTTCGCCGCGTTCGAGACCGGCGAGGCGGAGAACATCGGCCTCGACTGGCCGCGAACCATCGGACTCTGGCTGGCGGCGTTCTTCACGCTCGCGATCTTCTCGTTCCTCTACAAGGACAATCCGTTCTACAAGGTCGCGGAGTCGGTGGTGGTCGGCGTCTCGGCGGCGTACTGGATGGTCGTGGGTTTCTGGGACGTCGTCGTTCCCAACCTGCTCGGCAATCTCGCCCCCGGACTCGTCCAGGCGACGTTCCTGCCCGGGCTGGATGCGACGTCGCCGCAGTGGCAGTACCTCATTCCGGCGATCTTCGGCCTGCTGCTTCTCACGCGACTGCTGCCCAAGGGACAGTGGCTGAGCCTCTGGACGCTCGCGTTCATCGTCGGCACCACCGCGGCGCTCCGCATGGTGGCGTACATCGAGGGCGACTTCCTCAGCCAGGTCAACGCGACGGTCGAGCCGGTGTACCAGGTCGTCACAAATGCCGACGGCGGGGTCGATGGCTACGCGACGTTCTGGGCGAGCGTGCGGCAGTTGACGCTGCTGATCGGCGTGCTGGCGTGTCTGACGTACTTCTTCTTCAGCGTCGAGCACAAGGGTGCGATCGGCGGCGTCGCGCGGGTCGGCATCTGGTTCCTCATGATCACCTTCGGTGCCGCGTTCGGCTTCACGGTGATGGGCCGCATCGCGCTCCTCGCGGCTCGTTTCGAGTTCCTGTTCGACGACTGGTTCTGGCTCATCGATCCGACCAATCAGCGGGTGGTCGCCACGGCGGTCGGCCTGCTCGGCTGACCGCCGTTCAAGCTTCGACACGAATTTCCGCGGCACTTCCGAGAGGAGGTGCCGCGGTGTCGTAGGGTGCACGTTCACCGAGGGGGCCATCTCGGAGCCGGGCGGGACCCGGAAGAGGAACATGAGCAAGTGCACGGGAGCGGATCGCCCGCTGGAGCGATCGGAGATGTCGTCGTGGGCGACGCGGCGGGAGCGGCGCGATCGGCGAGATCGAATCCAGGCGCGTGGCGCGGCGATCCTGCTCGGCGTCGCGACCGTCGCAGCGAGCGATGCGGCGCAGGCGGAACTCGTCGCGGCGTGGAATTTCAACGCGGTCAAACCGATCGGCACGCTCGATGCGAATGCCGGGAAGGGCTGGATCGATCTCGGCGACATCGGCGGCACCGCGGATCTCTTCAGCGGCACGCTCGACAACGCGATCGACGGTTGGGACGCGGGTGATGCGCTCGGTCTTCGCGGGACCGCGGAGGGCGGATGGCTGACGCTGTTCGCCGGCATCGAACCATCGTTCGGCGAGCAGGCCCGTGAAGTCGTGGTGTCCTTCGCGACGCGTCGAAGTGCGACCGGGTTCGCGCAGCTGCGTCTCGACGCGTGGGGCGGCGGCGGCTGGACCGAGGTCGCGACCGCGGAGGTCGGCGCCGACTGGTCGGTTTCGACCGCCACGTTCATGCTCTCGAGCTGGGCGACGGACGTCGAACTCCGTCTGGTGCCGGTCGGCGCGACTGCGGGCTCCGGCACCTTCCGGCTCGACAACGTCGTGGTCGATGTCTCGACGGTGCCGGCGCCCGGTGCTCTGGCGGTGATGGGCGCGGCCGTCGCGTGTGCAGGAGGGCGACGCCGGGATCGTCTCGTCGGGGTGGCGAGACGCTGAATCCCGGGTCAGCGGGCGGCGGTCGACGTTCGTTCGGCGGCGGCACCTCGGGCGGCGAGCTCGAGGGCGAGCTCGATCGCCGCCCGCATCGACCCGGGATCGGCGACATCGCGACCGGCGATGCCGAAGGCGGTGCCGTGGTCGGGGCTCGTGCGCACGATCGGGAGTCCGAGCGTCACGTTCACCGCCTTGTCCCAGCCGAGGAGCTTCACCGGAATGAGTCCCTGATCGTGGTACATCGCGACGACGAGGTCGTGGTCTCCCGACGCGGCGGCGATGAAGACGGTGTCTGCAGGATGCGGGCCCGTCGCGCGGATGCCCTGGCGTACCGCGACGTCGACGGCGGGCGCGATCACGCGACCGTCCTCGTCGCCGAGGATGCCGTTCTCGCCCGCATGCGGATTCAGCCCGCACACCGCGATCCGCGGCCGCTCGATGCCGAGGTCGAGACACAGTTCGTGACCGAGCTCGATCGCCTCGTGCACGCGGCCGATGGTCAGGATGTTGCGGACCTCCATGAGCGGGACGTGCGCGGTCGCGAGCACCACGCGAAGCCGCGGACTGGTGAACGCCATCGCCTGTCGCTTCGCCTTGGTGCGATGGGCGAGGAGTTCGGTGTGTCCCGGCCAGCGGAACCCCGCGAGCGACCATGCCTCCTTGCAGATCGGGCCGGTCACGATCGCGTCGGTCCGTCGCGGATCGCCCGCGGTGCGCAAGGCGTCGGCAATCGCCTCCTCGACGAACGCCTTGGAAAGGTGCCCTGCGATCCGATCCGCGCGGAGCTCGCTCGGCGGGTGGAACTCGGTCTCGTCGAAGTCGACCACCGTGACCGGTGCAAGAAGATCTCGGCTCGCCCGTTCGGTGCCTTGCGCGACCCGGTACCAGTACGGTCGGATCCGGGCCCGGTCCGCGGCGAGCGTCAGCATCTCGTTGCGACCGTAGACGACGAAGCGGGCTCGCCGGTGCAGCTCGGGATCGGCGAGCGCCTTGACCACGACCTCCGGGCCGATCCCGAGCGGATCGCCCATGCTGACACCGATCACCGGAACCTGCTCGCTGGCGGACATGCCGTGATTCTACGGGTCGATGCCATCGACGCCGAGACGTCGCCCGGGATTCCCGATCGGAA
>CAYZSH010000217.1:0-5135 GCA_964481025.1 uncultured Isosphaeraceae bacterium | reverse complement strand
TCGCCAACGACAACGGCGGCAACATCCTCGTGGTCGAGGACAACTACGGCGGCGGCCTCGGCTCCGCGATCGCGGACGCCTGTACGTCGGGCGGCGACGCCTTCACCGTGCGTCAGATGCACGTGCGACGCATTCCCAAGAGCGCCCGCACCACCGACGAAGTCATGGCGATGTGCGGCCTCGATGCGCAGTCGATCACCGCGGAAGCGGCGAAGATGCTCGGGGTGCGGTTGTAGGAGAAGGTGGGATTCGATCCCCCCTCACTCGCACAACTCCCGCATCTCCGGAAGCCAGCGGCTCATCGCGTGACCCACGACGGTGTCGTGGGTGGCGCCTTCGACGATCTCGATCGAGCCCGCGTGCTCGTCGCCGTCGCTCGGCGGATCGACCTCGTCGAGCGTCTCGGCGAGTCGGCGCACCGCCCGCTCGAGATAGTACGAATCGCGTGAACCGCACATGAGTCGCACCCGGTCGCGAAGGATCGGGGCGTAACGACCGGGATCGCGCCGCAGGCGGGCGGTGATGTCGAAGCGTGACCAGTCGCGGGCGATGACCTCGTGGTCGATCGTGCCGGTCGCGAGATCGAAGCCTGCCCGCGGCAGACCGGTCGAAGGGTCACGGCCGCTGAACATCGCGTTCCACGCGCTCCACTGCTCGCCGCTCGTGCCGTCGGGCGCGAGCGCACGCTCCATGCTCATCTCGTCCTCGACGGTCATGAGCACGCGATCGAGATCGGGGCCGAGCGGTTCCCGATAGCTCGGGAACGCGTCTCCGTCCGCGTCGGTCCACATGCTGTCGTCGCGGTGGAGATCGATCGCCTGAAACGCCGTGAAGTCCACCGGGTCCGGCGCGCTCGCGAAACAGGCGCCGAAGACCTCGGGGTGCTCGAGCTGCAGCCACAGGCTCGACCAGGCCCCGCTCGAGTGTCCGTGCAGCAGGCGGGCGTTCGGCTCGGCGACGAGTCGGAACCGCGACTCCAGCCACGGGATGAACTCCTCGACCAGCGCGGTGGCCCTCGGCCCGGTGTTGTCGCCGTCCACGAAGCCGTGATGGCCGAGCGGGTCGTTCGGGTCGAGGACCACGACGACCGCGGGCGGCGCAATCGAGGTGCCGCGACGTCCGCCCTGCATGCGTCGCCAATGGACGGCGTCGCGGTGATCGCCACCGAAGCCGGGGATCTCGTAGATCGTGGGCCAGAAGCGGCGGGGATGATCGAGATCGTCGTAGCCGGGCGGCAGCACGACGCCTGCACGATGGAGGACGGGTCGCCCGAGGGACTTGGAGAGCAACGGGCTCTCAAGCTCCACCCAGACGATGCCGTCGCGGTCGGGCAGGGGCGACTCCTCGATCCGCTCGTCGATCCGCAGCGAGATCTCGTCCGCGCGGCCGCGGGCGAGGCTTGCCTCGACGATTCCCGAGATCGGGTTTCCTGCGGCGTCGTGTCCGCGGGCGGTGCCGAGATCGAGGACGGCACGGATCGCGAATCGTCCCTCGAGGTCGTCCACCCGGCGGGGCACCGCGGCGACGTCGGCCGCGTCGTCGCCGAGTTGGAGCGTCATCTCGGCATCGAGCGAACGGAGATCGATCGGGATCGAACGAATCGGCTGCGGGCGGCGGAAGAACGGGGCCTCGATCGGGTCACGGCCGCCGACCGGACCTTCGGTCTCGCACATCAGCACGAGGAGCCGCGGCGGGACCGAGGTTGCGACCGGGGGTTTCTCGCGCAGCGCCTCGATGATGGCGGGGGCGATGGTCACCTTGATGCGGTCCTCGGCGTTCCGAGTCGCCTCCGAGGCGGTTTCAGGCGGATTCCCGGTGCCAGACTCGGGCGGTTCGTCCGCAAGTGGGGCGGCCAGCAGGATGCCCAGAATCAGGGGGAGGATCGTCATGCGGGGATGCTACGTCCCCACCGGGGCGTGGTTGGTGGCCGGATCGGCGCGAGCTCGTCCGAAATCGCGGTCCCGAGCGGAGTCGGAGCGGCCTTCCGGCCGATATCCGAGGAACCGGTCTGCCGACCCTCGTGGTCCGGACCGAACCAGTTCGCACCCTCAGGACCGGCAGGAACCCGCATGCGCCGTCACGTCTCGGAATCCGCCATCTCTCGACTCATGCTGGCCGCCTCCATGGCCGGTGCCCTCGCCGTCGCCGGCTGCGTCGGAACCCCGACCTCGGCGCTGGAGCGGATGGGCAACGCCATCGATCAGGGCGAGATGGCCATCGACGATCCCCATGTGATCATCGACACCCTCGGCCCGGTCGATCTGGAGGTCGACTCCTTCGGCGGCACGATCCGCATCGAGGCGGTCCCGGGCATGACCGGTACGGTCATCGAGCCGGTCCGCCGCGCCTTCCTCGGCCACCTTCGTCGTGACGAGGCCGAGGTGTCGCTGGATCAGATCGACTACCGCATCGAGCTTCGCGAGGGCGACCTCGATCGCGAGGTGCTCGTCATCACCACCTCGACCACGCATGCCGAGCCGCACTTCCAGGGTGTGGACTTCATGATCCGCACCGGGGAAATCGGGCGGGTGGACGTCGTGACCCGCCGTGGTCACGTCTGGGTGAAGAACAACCGACGCGGGGTGGACATCGACACGACCTACGGCGACATTCGCGTGGTCACCGACTTTCCGATGAACGACGCGGTGACGCTCGTGACCAAGGAAGGCTCGGTGGACTATCGCGTGGCGCCCGGTTCGACCGGGCTCTACGACATCCGAACGGTCGGCGGCGAGGTCTACCAGCGGTTCACCGACGCACGAGTCATCGCGCTCGGCGTCGAGAACGGGCCGTCGGTCTTCTATGGTGAGGTCGGAGATCGGGACAATCCCGTCACGATCCGCACCACCTATGCCGACATCCGCGTATCGGTCGTCGAGAACCCGACCGACTGCGGTCCGATCATCTCCGAGTGATCCCCTCGACTCCCGACGTCGTCTCCGGAACCACGTGCCGTGCGTGAGGTGCAGGATCACTGGTTCCGTGAGGCCAAGCGACAGGGCTATCGCTCGCGAGCCGCGTTCAAGCTGATCGAGATCGACGACCGGCGCAAGATCGTCGCCAAGGGCGATGTCGTGCTGGACGCCGGCGCGGCCCCGGGCTCGTGGTGCCAGGTGGTTGCCAAGCGGGTCGGTCCGAAGGGTCGAGTCGTGGGCGTCGATCTCAAGCGGATCGACCGGCACCTCATGCCCGAGAACGTGGATCTCATCGAAGGTGATCTGCGGGAGTTCGATCCGATGTCGCTCGGCATCGAGCGGTTCGACACGGTGCTCTCCGACATGGCACCCGACACCACGGGTGATCCGTTCGGCGATCATCATCGGTCGGTGCGTCTCTGCCACGACCTGCTCGATCGGTGCCGAGTCTGGCTGCGTCCCGGTGGAAATCTCGTGATGAAGGTCTTCGAGGGCGAGGCGTACCGCGACCTGCTCGACCGTGCCGCCGGCATGTTCGAGAAGGTCAAGGGGTTCAAGCCGAAGGCCAGCCGTGGCGAGTCGGTCGAGATGTTCGTGGTCTGCCAAGGGCACCGACCCGAGCCCGATCCCGCGGAGGCGGGGGACGTCGATCCGTCGATGATCCCGGTGCCGCCGCGTCCGAAGCCGGGTTGGTAGCGGGAGGAAGCATCGACCCACGGGCCATGGGGGGGTTCCGCGGGGTTTGCGCGGGAGCGCAGGATTCGCTCCGGGTTCTTGCGCCACCGACGGCACCGAGCGGAATCGAGGGTGCATTCGCGGGTGGCACGGGGGTTGCCTGAGGGTCTTCTCCACAGGAACCACTTGGAGCCCCGCCATGCATATTGGTGCCGCCCGACCCGACATCGCCAGCCTCGCCGCCGTCACCGGCGCTCGCGCCACCTCGAACGCCGCACCGATGGCCGAGACGGTGCCGACGGCGACGCCCGTCGAGACCGCGCCTCCGACCGCCTCGTCCACGCCGCTCGACATGGACGCCTTCTTCTCGGCCTGGGGGAGCGACGATCTGACCTGGGACGTCGATGGCTCCGGTTCGGTGGACGGGAACGACCTCGGTCGGATCCTGACCGCGCAGACCGAGGCGGCCAACGGCAACAGCGACATCGAGGGTCTGCTCGGCGCCTGGGGCACCGCGGATCCGGATTGGGATCTCAACGGTGACGGCACCGTCAACGGCATCGACCTCGGCATTCACCTCGACGGCGGCGCATCCGCGTCGGGTGGGGTCGCGGGGGCGACCGAGATGCCCTCCTCGGTGGCCGACTTCCATCAGGAAGGTGTCTGGGGTTCCGACAACCCCGCCTACGACATCAACGGTGACGGCGTGGTCGATGGCGCCGATCTCGGCGATTTCCTCGCGCAGCATCCGGGCGAACCGGTCGGCATCGAGCCCTGGCCGCTGACCGGCGTCCTCGACGCCTGGGGCTCCGACTCGGAGACCCACGACGCCAACGGTGACGGCACCGTCGACGGCGCCGATCTCGGTGACCAGCTCGCCAACTGGGGCGGTGGGAACGAGGAATCGTTCGCTCGCGAGATCACGCTGGGCAATCCGCGACTCGACGAGATCGCCGAGCGTATGGCCACCACCGTGTTCCGAGCCCTCGACGCTGAGGGAACCGGTTCGGTCGCCACCAACGTCGCGGGTGGACCGCTCGCGTCCTTCGATGCCGATGGCGACGGACAGGTGACGCAGCAGGAACTGGCGACCGCGATCCGGGGCCGTCTGGATCAACTGGTCGGCTCCGACGGCTCGGTGGACGGCGCACAGCTTCGCGGTTTCGTCAGCAAGTGGATGGAGCGGTTCGGTGAAGGCGGTCTGATCGTCGACCCGATCCGCAACGCGAACCGCCTGCATGGCGTCGAGCGGATGAAGGCGCACGCCGCCCCGATCGCGGACGCCCGCGCGACCGACGCGGCGAGCAACAAGGTCGGACGTGTCCTCTCGAGCCTCGGCCGCGATTCGTTGCCGCCCAATCTCTCCGACCTTCTCGGCAAGATCGCCATGCCCGGCACCAACCCCGACGCCGTGATGAAGCAGCTCCTCGCGAAGCACCCCATCGGCGGCGTCGAGACCACCGCCTGACCGCCACGCGGTCGACAAGACACTGTGGTCCCTTCATGGCGACGGCCCTCCGCGGAGCGGAGGGCCGTCGCCGTTCG
>CAYZSH010000216.1:0-5146 GCA_964481025.1 uncultured Isosphaeraceae bacterium | reverse complement strand
GTCCGTGGAAGTGGAACGACGCGCGGTTCTCGTCGGTGATCTCGACGAACTCGCGAACCTTGGCGGTGCCGACCACGACGTCGTCGGTCCGGCCCATGACGAGGCTCGGATCGGTCTCGTTCTCGAGATCGTCGTGTCCGTGCGCGAGTCCCTGCACGATCCACGCGGTCTCGAGCGAGGTGAAGACCGCGTCGTCATCGGGACCGCCGCTCCTCGCCAGGACGCCCACCACCCGCATCCGAAGCGGATACGCCCCCGCGAGGTCGAACATCTCACGCGGCTCGGTCGTGACCCGGTCGTCGACGTCGAGTCCGGTGCGGGCCGCGACCGCGGCACCGAGCACGCACTCGCCCGCCACCGCGAACCTGCGCCCGCGTTCGGGCCGAAGTCCGCGAAGATCGAGGTAGTCGGGATCGACGCCGACCAGCGGCGCCGACTTGACGCGATCTCCGAGCACCAGCGGCAGCACCGTCGCGAGGTCACCCTGGGTGAGCGCTTCGAGATCGCCCATCCGCATCCGATCCTCCGGGGGCGTGCGGAAGTAGAGCGCCGCGAGCACGAGGTCGATCGGCGCTCCGGGCGCCCCCGCCACCATCGGCGTCGAATCACCGCGGCTTCGAAGCGAACGCTCGCCGGCGTCGACGAGGCCATCGACCGCGATCGGCAGGAACGCGACCAGAAAGAGCGCGAGCCCGATGAGGAGCGACCGGCCGCGATGGTGGCGAAGGTGACGTACCGCGAGGAAGACCGCGTGACGAAGGGCGTTCACGGCTCGCCCTCCACCCCGAGGTCGATGACCCGATCGAACGCGTCGAGCAGATCGTGATCGTGCGTGACCGCGAGCAACGCGGCGCTTCGAGACCGGGCGGCGTCGAGCAGCGCATCGAGGATCAGCCGCTTGTTCGCGGGATCGAGGTTGCCGGTCGGTTCATCGGCGAGGACGAGCCCGGGGTCGGTGACAAGAGCCCGACAGATCGCGGTCCGCTGCTGCTCGCCCTGGCTCAGTCGTTCGACCGAACGTCGGGCGAGGTCGCCGATCCCGAGTCGATCGAGCAGGTCGCGGGCGCGGCCGCGGGCGGTCGCGTCGAGCCGCAGCGAGCCGAGGCGGAACGGCAGCAGCACGTTCTCCTCGACCGTGAGGTGCGGCAGCAGCCGGAAGTCCTGGAAGACGATGCCGACCCGCGAGAGCCGCAGCGATCGTCGTGCCGCCTCGCCCAGACCACCAAGGTCGCGTCCATCGAGCGTCACCCGCCCGGAGGAGGGTGCGATGATGCCCGCGGCCAGGCGCAGCAGTGTGGTCTTGCCGCAGCCGCTCGGCCCGATGATCGCCACCGATTCGCCGCGATCGAGATCGAACGACGGGACGCGCAGCGAAAAGCCGCGGGTGCCGTCCCGGGGCGACGGTCGGTCGAAGCGGATGTCCGCGAGCGTCAGCACGAGCGGTACGATACGAGGCCTTCCGGTCATCCCGCGAGCCCCGATCATGACGCCGATCCTGCACCGCCTTCGAGCCATTTCATTGGCACTTCTCGCCACGGCGAGCCTGACCCACCTCGTCGCCTGCGAGGAGATCGAGTCCGCCGCGCCCGGCGACCCGAATCGCCCCGGCGAGCGGGTGGTCGCGGTCTCGAACCATCCGCTGGAAGTCTTCGCGACCCGCATCGGCGGCGACCATGTGGCGATCGAATGGCGGATTCCCGAGGACGTCGATCCCGCGTTCTGGAATCCGACCGCCGACGACATCGCCGCCCTGCAGCAGGCCGACGTCATCCTCCTCAATGGCGCGACGTACGAGAAGTGGCTCCCGACCGCGAGCCTGCCGTCGGCCCGGACCACCGACACCTGCGCCGCGGTCACCGACCGGCTCATCGAGACCGATGGCCCCGTGCACTCGCACGGCCCCGACGGCGAGCACTCGCACGCAGGAGTCGCGTTCACCACCTGGCTCGACCCCGAGATCGCGATCGCGCAGGCGACGGCGGTCCGCGACGCCCTTGTGAAGGCAGCCCCGCAATACCAGCAGGACTTCGATGCCCAGTACGGCCTGCTCGTCCGAGAGATCCAGGAACGCTTCGCGGGCGTCGAGCAGGCGATCAACACCGCCCCCGACACCGCGGTCATCTTCAGTCATCCCGTCTACCAGTACCTCGCCCGACGCTTCGGCATGAACGGCCGCACCGTGCACTGGGAACCGGACGCCGAGCCTGATGCCGCGCAGCTCGCGGAACTCGACATGCTGCTTGCGGAGTTCCCCGCGACCTGGTTCATCTGGGAGAGCGAACCGCTTCCCGAGTCGGTCGCGCTCCTGAAGGCGAAGGGACTGCGAAGCGTCGTCTTCGCGCCGAGCGGCAATCGCCCGGCCGAAGGTGATCTCTTCGACGCGATCACGCAGGGCGAGGCCGCCCTTCGACAGGTCTACGGCGCGGACTGATCCGTCGTCCGCATCGGTACGCCGATCGTCGCGACCACCCGCCGTCCGACCCGCCAGCCGCCGACTTCGACGACGCCGGCGTTCGCGCCGGAGCCCCCGCGGGAAAGCCCTCCGAGCCGTCGAGCCCAGGCATCGACCTCGATCGCCCGACCACGGGTCCGGACGACGATCTCCCGCGGCCCCAGTTCGTCGAGCACCCGTTGCAGGGCAGATTCGACCCGGTCCAGCCGCGCCGGGAGCGTTTCCAGCACGCGGACCGCACGGAACCACGTGGCATCGACGCCGTCGATCGACGCCGCCGGACCGCTGAGAAGACCGAGACCCGCGGCGATCTCTCCGAAGCGATCGGCGTCGGCGCCCAGTTCGACGGCGAGCGCCGCGGGGCCGAGTCCGAGTCGTTCGACCGCCGGATGCATCTCGACGATCGTCTCGCCGACGCCGTCCGATGCCGAAGACCATGCCGACGCCTCGCCTTCGAGGGTACGGCCGGACGGCAGGTCGACCGCCTCGCACGCGGCGTCACGGGCCAGCGTGCCGGTCCAGATGATCGCCTGCACGAGACGACCGTGCTCGGCGATCACGGAGACCGACTGCCGAGCGTGCAACCATGGTGCCGGAAGCGGAAGACCCGGGCCGAGCTTCACCGCCGCACCCTCGGCCTGATCGACGATGCGTCGGATCGCATCGACATCCGGACGAAGATCCTCGAGGCGCCAGGATCGACGTCCGGAGGCTTCATCACGCCGCGCGGGATCGAGATGCACGAAGGGGGCATCGATCAGCGTGTCCTCGACCGAGTCCACGCGGGTCTCGACGCCGGCGTTCACGCCGCACATGAACGCTCGGACCGGATCAAGATCGACCCCGATGCACGGGCCGCGCCGCGCGAGTGCCATCGCGTCGCCACCGATCCCGCAACAGAGATCGAGGACCGCCCGGTCACCGAACCTCTTCGCCTTCCAATCCGCCACGAGTTCGCTCGTCGCCTGTTCGACGCCGGGACGATCGAGCAGCAGTCGACGCGACTCGGCGAACTTCCCGCTGCCGCGCCGCCGCGCCTCCGCCAGTTCCAACGCCTCCGGAACCGGCGCGTCGGGATGTTTCCGACGCAGGGCCGCGACCCCGGCGGGCGTCGTGCCCGCGGCGACGAGCGCGTCCGCCTCGGCCAGCAGCCGGTCGGCCGCGGGCGCCGCAAGCCATCGCCAGGCATCGAGTCGTGCATCGGGGGTCGGCATCGCGGCGATGCTACCCAACCCGGGCCTCGGGGCATCCGCCGGGCTCGGGCCCTTCCGCGTGGTTTCGGTACCATTCCCGCCCCGGCCGCGGTCCGCGGTCCGGGGAACACCGGAGTCGATTCCATGCCCGATCTTCGATCCGCCGACGTGATCCGAACCGCCGGCACCTTCGCGGTGTTTGAGGGCGTCCTCTTCATCGTCGGCGGCCTGCTGCTGGTGATCTCGCCCTTCGCCTCGGTCGTCGCCCTCACGCAGGTGACCGGCGTGCTGCTGCTCATCGCGGGCGTCGTGGGCGTCATCCGCACCGCGGGGGCCCCGCACCACGAGCACGGCGGCGGCACCGGCATCGTCGGCTCGGTGCTGGCGGCGATCGCGGGCGTGGTCCTGCTGCTCGACCCGACCCTGAGCGCGGCGTTCATCGTCTCGGTGCTCGGTGCGATGCTGCTCGTCTCGGGCGGCATGCAGATCGCCGCCGCCTGCGGCATGCACGGTCGGGATCAGTGGGGTCTCGTGCTGCTCTCGGGCATCCTGACCACCCTGCTCGGCGCCGTGGTGTTCCTGCTTCCCAACGTCGCGATCCTCGTCTTCGCGGTGTTCGCCGGCGTCCAGCTCGTCTTCCTCGGCGTCATGCTCGTCCGCGGCGGCCGCGAGTTCCGTCGCGTCGCCCGCGCGTCCTGATCCACTCACTCTCTCGAACGAACCTCGAAACGGAGCCCGCGATGTCGATGCGCGAGTTCATGCGTCGGAACTACCGTCACTTCAACGCCGCCACGGTCGTCGAGGCCGCGCAGGGCTGGTGCGATCACCTCGACGGAGGCGGCTCGATGTTCGTCACGCTCGCGGGCGCGATGAGCACCGCCGAACTCGGCGTCTCGCTCGCGGAGATGATCCGCCAGGGCAAGGTGCACGCGATCTCCTGCACCGGGGCGAACCTCGAGGAGGACATCTTCAACCTCGTCGCGCACGATCACTACGTCCGCATCCCCGACTGGCGCGAGCTCACCCGCGAGCAGGAGCAGCAGCTCCTCGACCGGCACCTCAACCGCGTGACCGACACCTGCATCCCCGAGGAGGAGGCGTTCCGTCGCATGGAGAAGGCGCTCGTCACCGAGTGGCAGCGACTCGGCGACGCGGGTGAGCGCGACTTCCCGCACCGCATCCTCTACCGGCTCATCCGCGAAGGTCGGCTGGAGCAGTACTACCAGATCGATCCCAAGGACTCGTGGATGGTCGCGGCGGCCGAGAAGGACCTGCCGATCTTCGTGCCCGGCTGGGAGGACTCGACGACCGCGAACGTCTTCGCGGCGCACTGCATCGAGGGCGACGTCGCGGGTCCGCATCTGGTGAAGACCGGCGTCGAGTACATGATCGAACTCGCCGAGTGGTACACCCGCACGAGCCGCGAGACCTCGATCGGCTTCTTCCAGATCGGCGGCGGCATCGCGGGCGACTTCCCGATCTGCGTGGTCCCGATGCTGCA
>CAYZSH010000215.1:0-5146 GCA_964481025.1 uncultured Isosphaeraceae bacterium | reverse complement strand
CATCCCGAGCACGCGACGACCACGAATCCCGGGACGCATGCTTCGGCGGTTCACAAACAACCAACGATAGACGTTCGATGGGCGTTCGATGCACGCCCGGGCGATTTCCGAGCGCTGGAGGTGTCATGCATGACGGCAGGATCCCCGCCGACGGTGGAATCTTGCATCGAATGCCGTGGCATGTCACGCATGACGAGGGCATCTCGTGGTGCGGCACTACCTTCCGCCCTGTTCTCGTTCCCGTTCCCTCATTCGGGTTCACCCATCCCTGTTCACCCCATCTCGTGACGGTCTCCGGGAAGAGTCGTGTTCTTCCCGCACGCCGTTCGGTTCCCAGCCTGGAGTTTCACATCATGTCCCGTTCCCACACCCTCATCGCGGGCCCGCTGTTCCTCGCGGCCGCGCTTGCCTCGCACGCCTCCGCGGGCGTCGTCATCAACATGTTTGACGATGGCGCGGACATGCGCGTGACTGTGAGCGGCTCCTTCGACTTCTTTGTCAGCACTCAATCCAGCCCCAACAACCAGGACATCTATAAGGTCACCTCCACGCAGATCGACTTCCGGAAGGCATACTACGGTTCCCGGCATGGAATGAACGTCACCGAGCAGTTCACCGGGGACTTCGGGGGCTCAACCACATACGGCAGTGTCGAGAGCTATTCGTTGCCGTTCATGATCGCCCGCTTCTCGGATGGCGTTTGGAGGGTCTATGCGGATTCGAGCGTGATCACGGGACAGAACTCGTTCGATTGGGATGTCCGCTTCTCGTACACCAGTATCGCCGCGAGGGGCTTCAACGTCGGAACCTACGTCTGGACTTGGACCGACGGAACCAACACCGACTCGCTCACCCTCAACATCGGCGCCTCGACGCCCGCGGTCCCCGGCGTCGGCGCGCTGGCGGCGTTCGGCGGCGCGGGATTGGCGGGCCGTCGCCGTCGTCGCTGAGATCGCGACGCGGTCGACGGATCGACATCTCCTTCCATGAACCAAGCCCCCGTCGACGTCGGTCGACGGGGGCTTGGTGCGTCTTCGAGCGGCGGAGCCTTCGATGATCCATGATCAGGTGGTGGGCGTCGCCAACAGCCATTGGATCGCCACGGCGCTGCTCATCGGTGGGCAGGCGAGGTCGATTCGGAAGACCTCGAAGTCATGGAGAGGCACGTCGAATCGCAGGGACACCCGATCGGCGAGTCCCTCGGTGGCCGTGAGCGCGCTCTCGTCGAGCTCGGCGGGGGGCGTCCAGCCTCGCTCGAGTCGCTCGATATCCGCGGGCAGCGGCACGCGGAACCGTTCGCGATCCGGGATCCTGGTCCACGACAGGTGATAGGCGTGATAGAGGTGGGCGATCGGATCACCGCCCCGCCGCAGATCCTTGTGGAGCCACGTCTCCATGACGAGCCGCTGGGTGGGAAGCCAGATCGGACACGACATCTCGCCGGTGTCGCCAGGGGCGGAACGCGTCATGTGGCCGATGTTGCGACGGTATTCGGCGAACGCCAGCTGCAACGGAGGTCCGGGATGCTCGGTGGGGCTGAGCATGTATCCGAGGTGCGGCTGCGGCTTGTCCTGAAACCGGAGTCGCTCCCGCCACGTGGGACTGGACAGGTCCGGGACGATCGGCTCGGTCTGATCGGACGACAGCATGCCTTCGAGGCTCATGTCCGCCACCCGGTACACCTCGGTCGTCGTGGACGGCCGAGACTGATGCAGGCCACCGAGGAACTGCGTGGCCGCGACATCGATGGACTCGCCGTCGGGACCGGGCACGAACGCCTGGGTCGCCACGAGGATCTCCGCGGAGGTTCCGATGAGGACCGAGTCGATCTCGAACCGACTCCGGAAGCCACGCAGCATCTGCTGTCGGAGATTGGCATCGTTCGAGTCGTCGCCGACCAGAGCCAGCAGTCGTGCGGTCGACGGCGCGTGTCGGTCGAGCACGGTGGAGAGCCGTTCCTCGGCGGTCTCAAGTCGATCGATCAGCGATGTGTCACCGAGCGCTCCGCTGCACTGCTCGATGATCTTCCGTCGCATCGATCGTCCCGGCAGCACGCTGGCGACGCCCGCGGCGGTCCGGGCCTCCAACATGCGCACGAGCTTGTGCGTGGTTCCGCGTCCGAGTCCCGTTCGATCGGCGAGCGTCCGCACCGTGGGTGGATGTCCGAGGATCGACTCGGCGACCTCGCGGAACACGTCGCACCAGTCACGAAGCGCCGACTCGATCTCGACTCGGACGTCGACGGCGTGTGGGTTGAGCGGCTCTTCCTGCATGCGACCCACGAGCATACGTCCGAACGAAGGACGCTGGTGCCCGGCCTCCGCGGTGGTGCAGGCACGATCGGAACGACACGCCCCCACCGACGATCGTCGGCGGGGGCGTGGGGATGACGCTGCGGTTCGCGGGTCGCGACGTGTCGCCGCGGATCCGGTCGATCAGCCGTCGGCGGCCTTGGTGGCTTCCATGGCGACGACCACGCGGACCTGATCGCCGAGGACGCCCTTCTCGATGCCGTACATCTGGTTGAAGTCGCTGCGCTTGAGGTCGAACTCGGCCTCGAAGCCCGCGCGACGGCCCATGACCTCGCCGGTGCCGGTGAACCGGACCACCGCGACGACCGGCTTGGTGACGCCGTTCATGGTGAGATCACCCGCGACGTCCCAGACGGTCTGACCGAGCCGCTCGACCTCGGTGCTCTTGAAGGTCATCTTGCCGAACTCCTTCGCGTTGAAGAAGTCGGGGCTCTTGAGGTGGGCGTCGAGCTTCTCGTTGCCGCTGTCCACGCTCTCGAGATCGACGTTGATGTCGAAGGAGAAGTGCTGGTCCTTGTCGGGCGTGAAGGTGATGGTGCCGTTCACGTCGTTGAAGCGGCCCCAGAACTGACCGGCCTGGGCGTGCTGCACGCGGAACATCGCGGCCGAGTGGACCGCGTCCACGGCGTAGTCGCCGGCGGGCATGTCGGGGAGCGGCTCAAGGACGGCGACGGCGCCGGGGGCGACGGCATCGGTCGCGACCGAGGCGTCGTCGCAGCCACCGCTGCAGGGGCAGAGGCCGAGGCCGTTCATGGCGGCGGCGCCGCCGAGGACGGCGACCGCACCGGCGGCCGCGAACTTGCAGGGAAGGCAGGACAGGAAGGCCATGCGAGGGTCTCCATGAGAGGTCGAAACGAGCGGGTCATCGTATGCGATGGGCCGGTCGGTTTCGAGCCGATCGCCGCGGTCGATTCGAACTCGGGGAACAGACCCGATGACGGCTCCGGCTAGCATGGTGTGCCTCCCCCCCCGCCGCCTGATGCCGTCATGACCCTGCCCAGCGATCTTCTCGGCACGATCTACCTCGTCATCGCCCTGTCGGGCGTGGTGGTCGCCGTGCTCGGCTGGCACGGGCGACGTCCCGGGAGACGCCGGTGGTGTCCCCGCTGCAGTTACGACCTCTCGGACACCGAGTCGCGAACCTGTCCCGAGTGCGGGTTCTCGTCGATCAACGAGTCGGACTTCCGGCGACGTCGGCGCCGCTGGTGGGTGATCATCGCCGGCCTGTCGATCGTGGCCATCGCGTCGGGGTTCGTCGTGGGAACCGGTGCGGCGGGGGCGACCACGCGATTTCTCGGCCCGGCGTGGAGCCTGCTGGAATCGAAGCCGCTCGCCGGCGGCTGGACGGTCGATCACGAGATCAGCGCGGACCTCGACCGCACGAGTTTCAACCGGCGGATCCGGGTGATGCGCGACGGCGCCGTGCACTTCCAGTGGAGCGGCTGGTCATCGACCCTCGGTTTCCGGAAGCCGGGGAGCAGCCGGGTCGAGGGTCTTGGCACCGACATCGATCGCGACGGCGAGCCGGATCTGGTGATTCAGGTCTCGGACGGCGGCAACGCGAGTCCGTCCACGTGGTTCCTGCTGTCGCTGGCGAATCGGTCCGCGGGCGCCCGCATCGAGCCGACCGCGGTGCTCTTCGACGGATGGTTCGAGGATGTCGATGGCGATGAACGTCCGGAGTTCGTCGCCACCGATTCGACACTTCGCGACGCGTGGTCCGAGTATCGCGGACTGGCGATTCCCGACATCGTGCTTTCGCCAAGGCAGGATGGTTGGCGTTTCAATCGGGAGCTCACCACCGAGCGAGCGCTGCCGGAGGAGTGGTCGGCCGGGCCGGACGAAGTGCTTGCGGAGGCACGGGCGGCGTGGGCGAGCGAGGAGCGACCGTTCGTGTCGCGACTCTTCAGTCTGGCCACGCAGCTGGCGGCCCGGGGTCGAGGCGAGGAAGCCATCGCCCTGATGCGGGCGCCGTGGCCGGGCGACGACGCGCCTGCTTCGGTCGCGGAATTCACCACGCTCATCGACGAGGGCTCGCAACTGCCCCGCCGCTATCGACCGGACCCCGCGGCACGCGAAGCGGACTTCCGGGATCTCATGGATCGCTGGCGCTGGAACGATCGACTGCCGTTGCCGGGTCGGTGAATCGGCGGATCCCGCCGGTCTCGGATCGGTACCCGGAGGCTGTATCCTCGGCCAGGCGCTACACATCCGACCTTTGATCAGCAGGTCTCCAGAGGAGTTTCGTTCGTGTTCATGCTCTCGCCGCTCGTGATTCTGCCGTCGCTTCTCGCCGCCACGATCGGGGCCGACGACCTCCCCGAGTCGACCGCCAGGGTCCCCGCCGGATTCCGGGCGTCCGTGGTCGCGACCGAGCCGTTGATCCAGGATGCGGTGGCGTTCACGGTCGACCCCGACGGCCGCGTGCTGGTCGCGGAGACCGAACGCACGAACCACGGTGCGATGGACAACCGGTCGAGTCCGTGGCATCTCGAGGACGATCTTCAGGCCCTGACCGTCGAGGATCGCGTCGCGTACATGGAGAAGTGGGCGCACAAGCGTGCGAACGGGATGGACTTCTACACCGAGGCCCCCGATCGGGTGCGACGTGCGATCGACACCGACGGCGACGGCGTCTACGACGAGTTCACGATCTTCGCGGGGCCGTTCAACGAGGTGCCCGACGGGATCGGCGCGGGCGTGCTGACCGTGGACGACGAGGTCTGGTACACGAACATCCCGCATCTCTGGCGACTGGTGGATGCCGACGGCGACGGCGTCGCCGAGACCCGCGAGCCGATCCAGTCGGGCTTCGGGGTGCGGTTCGCGCTCTA
>CAYZSH010000214.1:0-5160 GCA_964481025.1 uncultured Isosphaeraceae bacterium | reverse complement strand
CTCAGTCGCCTTCGGCGACAGCTCCCCCGAAGACGGGGGAGCGGAATTGTGGGGGAGATGTGGCGAGACGATTCCCCTCCCCCGCGTGCGGGGGAGGTGCCCGCGGAGCGGGCGGAGGGGGAACTCGGCCGACTCGAAGAACGATCGAGCCATCGAGGAAGCCCGTCCGTCGCTCGGCTTCAACGAAAGCAGGAGAGCAGGTGATGGCGCGGGGGGCGGCTCTTGAACGCTCGGTTGCCGGCTCATCCGCCCGTGTAGACCACCACGTCCGCGCGTCCTCGGTCGTCCTCCGCGAGTTCGAGGCCGTCGCCGTCGCCGACCCCGGTGATCGTGAACACGCGAACGCCCGGCCGGAGACGCTTCACTTCGCGGACCGTGCCGCCTTCGTGATCGCTGTGGAATCGGCCGACGAGATGGATCACTCGGTCGATGTCGTCGCGGTCGAGCGCGTTCGCGATCGACGCGGCCATCGTCGCGTCCCAGACGAGCTGACTCTGGAACGTGCGGCGGATCTCCTCGTCGCTCGCATCGTCGCCGCGGAAGCCCTTCATGGTGTCGCGGAACCGCAACCAGTAACGCCCCTGATCGAGGTTCTCCGGGAGGTCGAACATCGCCCGCTCGTCCTCAGGGAGGGCGCGGAGCACGTCGTATCCCTCGAGCCGGGCGCGGCCCACGTATTCGCGCGGGGCGTTCGCGGCGATCACCGCGCAGCCGGCGGACTTCGCGGCGTCGAGCACGGGCTGATAGAAGCCATCCCAGTCGAACCATGACCGTGATCCGGTGCGCTCGACGAAGGTCTTGGTGTCGATCTCGCCCGCCAGCCACGCATCGACGATCTCCTGCTCGTGCCGTTCCAGCATCTCGAGACTGACCGCGGTCCGAGGGTCGAGTGCGAGAACATCCGCGACGAGTGCCGCCTGCAGCGCGTGCGTCACGGCGTCGTCGTGTTCCTCGCCGATGACGACGACCTCGGCGGCCATCGACTGCGCGACGAGGTCGTCCCAGGCCAGTCGGTCCGCGGTCTCGGCGGTGCCGGCGTACATGGGAAGGGTGGTCGGATCGGGCAGCGTCGTGCAGCCGCCGAGGAACGCGACGGTGAATGCGACGAGCAGGCCGCACAGGCTGGAACGCGACGTGGTCGGGTGGTGCATCGCCGCAGTGTCGTCGATCGGCCGTGTGGCTGCCCGGGTTCTTCTCGGACCGCGTGGTCGTGGTTCATGACGGTGATGCGGGTCGTGCGGGTCGGCTGGACGTGGGCTCGCCGTGAGACGGCCCGCCCGGCGACCCCGGATTCGGGCGCGGTCAGACTTGCGGCAGTCGCATGCACCCGCCGCACGCTCCAAGATCGGTCGCCGCGCGGGCGATCGCCGCCGTCGCGGCGATCGTCCTGATGGTCACGTCGGGTGCGGCCGGACAGGACTGGACGCCGCTTCATCTCGAATCGTTCGTCTCGGCGACCGGGCCTCGCGACGCCGACGGGCCGCCGCTCGCGATCGAATGGTGTCGTCTGGACGGCCGGGCGGTCGGCAACGGGTTCTGTCCGACCGGGGCGGCGTGGCGGCTCGATCCGGGCGACCGAATGGTGGCGACGATCGCGCCGACCCCGGGCTGCGGTCGAGTGCGAGTCTGGATCTACGCCGCCAGTCTCGATGCGCCGACCGCGTGGATGCGACTCGGTCCGGTCGCGGGGTGTTCGCCGACGAGCGGTACCACGCTGCCGGTGTCCGCGATCGGGGGCGCGTGTCTCGATCTTCCGATCGAACACGATGTCGCGGCCGACGGACGATTGCAGTGGATGATCGTCAATCCCGGGCCGGCGGTGCTTCTCGTCGACGAACTGTTCATCGAGGGGACGGCGTGCGCCGATCCCGAGGAACACGACTGCTGCGAGCCGGGCGGGCCGGGGTGCGCCGACGCCGCGGTCCGCGACTGTGTCTGCGCCGCCGATCCGTTCTGCTGCGAGGTGGCGTGGGACGCGATCTGCGTGCAGACGGTCGATGAGACGGGATGCGGTTCGTGCGGTGAGTCATGTGCGCCGATGCTTGCGACCGACTTCGGCACCGCATACGTGCCGGGCGGGGTGTGCGCCGCGCTTCCGGAGATCTTCGAATCGTGCGAAGGCACCGGGCCGTATCTCACGATCTCGGGCGGGTGCGCGGCGTCGGGCGACGCGGCACTCCGTTTCGGCGGCGGTTTCCCGTGGTCCGCGATCGAGACGCGGTGTCTCGACTTCACGAATGCGGGAAGCGCGCGACTCCGGTGCACCGTCTCGGTCGCGCCCGGCGTGCTGGGGCCGGTCTTCGAGGCGAGGATCGGCGAGGAACCGGCGTTCGAACTCGGGCGGGTCCCGGTGTCGGCGGACGCCGGGTGTCGGGCGATCGAGGTCGATCTGTCCCCGGTGCTCGGCCGAAGCGACGTTCGCATCCGGCTTCGTTCCGGTTCGAGCGTGGCGGACGCCACGCGTCTCGACGATCTCGTCATCGAGGCGGATCCGACGCACCCGCCGTGCGAGACGGGCGGGCCGGGCACCGACGATCCCGACGTCGAGGACTGCGTCTGCGGGATCGACGCGTTCTGCTGCGAGTCGGCATGGGACGACATCTGCGTGACGATCGCGACGCTCGCGTGCGAGGCGGCCTGTGATTCGATCCCGACCTGCGGAAGCGGCGGGGCGTGTGATGTCGTGCACGCCGAACCCGGCTGCGACGATCTCGACTGCTGCGGCACCGTCTGCCCGATCGATCCGTACTGCTGCGTCGTCGCCTGGGATGCGGCGTGCGTGGCGGAGGCGGCGACGGCGTGCGGGATGCCGAGTCCGGATCTCGACGGTGACGGTCGGGTCGATGGTGCGGATCTCGGGCTGCTGCTCGCCGGCTGGGGTTCGGCGGATCCGACGCTCGATCTCGATCGCGACGGTTCGGTCGGGGGTGGGGATCTGGGGTTGCTGCTCGCGGCGTGGACCGTCGGCTGAACGCTCGCGTGGCGTGGTCGGCGATCTCGGCGTTCCGCGGTGGCGATCGGCGCTCGCGGCTACACTCTCCGCCCATGTCGCGACGCACCGAGAAGAAGAAGTCCAAGAAGCCGAAGAAGCAGGTCAAGCAGGGCTGGCGCTCCGCCAAGACCAGCGACCGTCACGAGCTCTACGAGCTGTCGGTGCAGAACGTCGATGCCGAGATCGACTTCGTGGACCGCGTCTGGGAGCGGCTTCGCGGCCGCACCGCCCGCACGCTCCGCGAGGACTTCTGCGGCACCTTCGCCGCGGCCTGCGAGTGGATCCGGCGGCGCGACGACAACACCGCGATCGGCGTCGATCTCGACGAGGAGGTTCTGGAGTGGGGGCGGAACCGGAACCTGCCCACGCTCGACGAGGGCCAGCAGTCGAGGCTGGAGATCCGGAAGCGCGACGTCCGCGACTCGGGTGCGACCGGGATCGAGACGGTGCTCGCGATGAACTTCAGCTACTTCCTCTTCAAGACCCGCGAGGAACTTCGCAACTACTTCGCGTCGGTGCATCGCGACCTCGCCGAAGACGGCATCCTCGTCTGCGATGCGTACGGTGGCAGCGACTCGTACACCGAGATGGAGGAGGAGCGCAACCTCGACGGCTTCACCTACGTCTGGGATCAGAACGTCTACGACCCGATCACCGGCGACGTGGTGAACCACATCCACTTCCGCTTCCCCGACGGTTCGGAGATGACCAAGGCGTTCACCTACGAGTGGCGGCTCTGGTCGATCCCCGAGATCCGGGAGCTGATGCTGGAGGCGGGGTTCCGGAAGGTCACCGTCTGGTGGGAGGGCACCGACGAGGAGTCGGGCGAAGGCGACGGCGAATTCGAGCCGACCGAGCGGGGCGAGGCGTGCCCCGGCTGGATCGCGTACTTCACCGCCGAGAAGTGATCGCGACGTGGTTCCCCGTCCCTCCGGGACCGTGAACCGTCGAATCCGGCCGCCGGACGCCGCGAAGTCCGATCGATCGACCCGCGAGTCTTCCCACCCGGATCCCAGCATGATCGAGATCGACGCGAGACACGAACGCATCGCCCTGCCGCTCGCGGCGGCGCTGCGCGGCGTCGAGTCGATCTTCGAGTCGCAGATCGCCAGCGAGTTCCCGGCGGTCGAGTCGCTGGCCCGCCACGTCGCCCGGTATCGCGGCAAGATGCTGCGACCGACGCTCACGCTGCTGTCGGGGCTCGCCGCCCGCGGCGGCGACCTCGCGGTCCTCGAGCGTGACGATCTCCGCAGGCTGGCCGCGGTCGTCGAGATGATCCACATGGCGACGCTCGTGCACGACGACGTCCTCGACGAGGCCGACGATCGACGAGGCGGCGCCACGGTCAACCGACTCAACGGCAATGAGACCGCGGTCATGCTCGGCGACTACCTGATCTCGAACGCGTTCCACCTGAGCGCGACGATCGGTGACGTCGACCTGACCGAACGGCTCGGCCGCGTCACCAACACGCTCTGCGAAGGCGAACTCGTCCAGCTGCATCACCGCGACGATCTCGGCCTCGACTTCCCGACGTATCTCGAGATCGTCCGCCGGAAGACCGCGGTGCTCGTCGGTGCCTGCGGCCGACTCGGAGCCCGCATGGTCGGGGCTGACGAGTCGACCTGCGAGGCGCTCGGCGCGTTCGGCGAACGACTCGGCATCGCGTTCCAGGTGCGGGACGACATTCTCGATCTCGAAGGCGATCCCGCGATCGTCGGCAAGACCGTCGGTCGCGATCTCGCCAAGGGCAAGCTCACGCTCCCGATGATCCTGCTGCTCGACGGTGCCGATGCGACCACCTTCGGTGCCGCGGTCGAGGCGTTCCGAGCGAGGGACGCCGAGGGCGTCCTTCGACTTCTGCAGTCGGGCGACACGATCGAGCGATCACTCGCGTTCGCGGTCTCGCAGGTCCGAGCCGGCACCGACGCGATCGCCGGTCTCGACCTCGGCGACACCGGCGACCTCCTCCGCGAACTCGCGGAAGCCGTGGTCGATCGCAACCGCTGAGCGTTCTGCGACCGCGCGACCCCGCCATCTCCTGCTCACCTGCTCTCCTGCGCTCGTCGAAGGTGTGAGACCGAGGCGCTTCCTCGATGGCTCGATCGTTCTTCGAGTCAGCCGAGTTCCCCCTCCGCCCGCTCCGCGGGCACCTCCCCCGCACGCGG
>CAYZSH010000213.1:0-5166 GCA_964481025.1 uncultured Isosphaeraceae bacterium | reverse complement strand
CGCCCGAGGGCTCGATGTCGCCTCGATCGCGGCGAGGCATCTCGAGGCGTGGTCGCTCAAGGCAGGCGCCGATCCGCGTCGTTGACCGAGGCTTCGGAAACCCAGCGGCTGCAGGCGGTCGATAGAACCGGTTCGAAGTCCGATGGCAACAGTCGATCCGAACAGCCTCCCTTCCGACGGACCCCGGCGCAGCAACGTCGAGGTCGTGATGATCGTCCGTGACGAGGCGGCGAATCTGCCCCACTCGCTCGCGAGCGTTCGCGAGTGGGCGGATCGAGTCCACGTGGTCGACTCGGGTTCGACCGATGGATCGATCGAGATCGCCGAATCGATGGGCGCCTCGGTCGTCCAACGCCCGTGGCCTGGCTACGCGAAGCAGAAGAACTGGGCGATCGATCATCTACCCTTCGAGTCGGAGTGGATCCTCGTCCTCGACGCCGACGAGTCGGTGCTTCCCGATCTGCGAGACGAGATCCTCGAGGTCGCGTCGGGCGAGCATGGCGACGTGGCGGGGTGCTGGATCAACCGCTACTTCGTCTTCCTCGGCAAGAGGATCCGCCACTGCGGCTACTACCCGTCGTGGAATCTGCGACTCTTCCGTCGCGGCCGTGCCCGCTACGAGGAGCGCGAGGTGCACGAGCACATGGTGGTCGAAGGCCCGACGATCCGTCTTCGCGGTCATCTCGAGCATCACGACCGCCGCGGTCTCGAGGCCTACATGGCCAAGCACAATCGCTACTCGACCCTCGAGGCGCGGGAGATCGTGCGACTGCGCCGCATGAGCGACGAGGAGCGGCGCCGGCTTCCGCGGATCGGAGGGCCCCTCGCGGCCCGCCGATGGTTCAAGGAGCGGATCTATCCGCGACTGCCGGCACGATGGCTCTTCCGCTTCCTGCACATGTACCTGCTGAGGCTCGGGATCCTCGACGGCCTCGCCGGCGTTCGGTTCTGCCTGTTCATCTCCTCCTACGAGCTGCTGATCGACCTCAAGGTGGTCGAGTTGGAGCAGGACGCGCGGCGAAGTCCATGAAGATGCAGGACCGAGAACCCGGCCCGGCGCGGAGGTCGCGAAGGCGGCGGGCGACGCTGGTCGATGGACGCGGTTCTGTTTCACCGGCGGCACCGCGAGGACCGAGCCCGTCATGAGGATCTGCATCACCGGAGGCACCGGGTTCATCGGAAGCTGGTTCGCGAGAAGGCTCGCCGCGGCGGGCGTGGAGGTCGTCGCGCTCGACCTCCATCCGCCGGATCCATCCCTGCCGATCGATCGGTTCGTGCGAGGCGACATCCGCGATCCGGATGCCCTCCGCCGAGCCTTCGACGGATGCGACCGCGTGCTGGCGCTGGCGGCGGCGCACCACGACTTCGGGATCGAGGAGCAGACCTACTTCGCGGTGAACGAGGAGGGCTCGAGGCGGACCTGCGAGGCGATGGACGCGTGCGGGATCCGGCGATGCTGCTGGTACTCCTCCTGCGCGGTCTACGGCGACTGTCCTGCACCGCGCCACGAGCAGTCGACGCCGAGGCCCAACCACTTCTACGGCGCCTCGAAGCTCGCCGGCGAACGCGTGTTCAAGGATTGGGCGGGCCGCGGCGAGGGTCGATCGTGCCTGGTGATCCGGCCGACCATCTGCTTCGGGCCTGGCAACGTCGCGAACATGTACTCGCTGATCCGGCAGATCCACCGGCGGCGATTCGTGGTCGCCGGCGCGGGCCGGAACCACAAGAGCCTCGCCTACGTCGAGAACCTCGTCGACGCGACGATGCACCTGTGGGAGTTGCACCAGGAAGGCGTCGACGTCTTCAACTTCGTCGAGAAGCCCGACCTCGAGAGCCAGGCGATCGCGCAGGCGGTGGCGGATGCGCTCGGACGACGCCGACCGGGCGTCCGCCTGCCCATGTGGCTCGTGCTGCTCGCCGCGAAGCCGTTCGACCTCGTGATCGCGCTCACCGGCCGCAACCTCCCCGTCTCCTCGATGCGGGTTCGGAAGCTCTTCGAGATGGAGACGCTGTTCGAGGCCGACAAGCTGGCGGCGGCGGGATTCCGTTCGCCGGTCTCGATCCGCGAAGGCATTCGCCGGATGGTCGAGTGGTACCTCGCGGGTGGCAAGGATCTGCCGGTGGTGTGGCGGCAACCGCCTGCGGAGATCCAGCGCTTCGGCGGCTGACCGCCGCGATCACGTCGCGAGCAGATCGCCGACGGTCCCCCAGCGGAACTCCGAGAGGAGCCGCTTCCAGCGCGCCTCGCAGCGCCCGAGGTTGACGTAGTGGCGAAACGCGTGCGACTTCGAGAGCCCGCCGACGCGCGGCTGTCCGGGATCGATCTCCCACGGATGGATGTAGAAGACGTAGGGGCGGCCCGCGGCGACGATCGACCGCACGCCACGCGCAAAGAGCCCGTAGGGCAGGAGCCTGAAGTAGCCGCCGCCGCCCCAGGGAATGCCGCGGCCGAGCACGTTCAGGCAACTCACGCACACCTCGTCGAAGCCATCGCGCAGTTCGTAGACGTCGGCGCCCGGCGGAGCGCCCGTCAGACGCCCGTAGCGATCGTGCGCGACGACCGGAAACGACGACGAGTCCCAGCGGTATCCCTCGTCGGCGAGCACGTCGATCGCCCAGTCGGTGATCGAGAAGTTGGGCGCTCGGTATCCCACCACCTCGGCACCGCAGAGATCCTCGAGGGTGCGCTTCGAGCGTCGCACATCCTCGCGGAAGGCCTCCGGCGAAAGGTCGTAGACGAGTTCGTGGCCCTGCCCGTGGCAGGCGATCTCATGGCCGGCCTTCGCGATCTCGCGGACGAGGTCGGGATGCCGATCGGCGACCACGCCGAGAACGAAGCAAGTCGCGCGAGCGCCAGTCTCCTCGAGGAGTTCGAGCATCCGGCGGGTGTTACGGGCGACGCGGTCCTCGCGATCGGCCCAGGTCTCGCGCGGGATCGCCGAACTCAGGTTCTGCACATGGAACCAGTCCTCGACGTCGATCGACATCGCGAGCCGCGGCGACGCGGTGCCGTCGATCGGAGAGCCGCTCAACGGGCGCCTCCGAGCATGCGATGGCCCTTGCGTCGGAACGCCCGCACATCGGCAGGCGCCGGGAATCGGAAGTAGCCGGGCTCGCCTTCGGGAAGCCGACCCTTGGCGAGCAGGCTCTCGAGTTCGAGCAGCGTGCGGATCATCATGCGTCCGCCGAGGCGCTTGGTTCCGACGATGACCCGATCGAGGCTGTCGCGGGTCTCGAGCGGGAAGCGCTCCTCGGAGACGATCTCGCCGGCATCGAGCCGCTCGACCATGCGATGGATCGTGACCGTGACGTGCGATTCGCCGTGGAGCAGTTGCCAGAAGGTCGGCATCATGCCTCGATAGCGCGGCAGGCGGCCGGAGTGGATGTTGATCGCCCCGAGCCGGGCGAGCGAGAGCAGCGGCTTCTTGAAGATCTCCGGTGCCGCGACCGAGACGATGACGTCCGGGTCGATCGCTCTCGCCTCCTGAAGGAACGCCTCCTCGTTGACGCTGCCGGCCTCGATCACCCGAAGGCCCGCCTGGCGAGCGAGATTCGCGATCGATCGGCGGCGGAGCTTCGCACCGATCCAACGGGTCAGCAGCCTTGCGAAGTCGATCGGCCCGTAGAAGGAGAGCATTCGCCGCGCGGTGCGATGCAGCGGCTCGTGGAAGGCCCGGCAGATCGCGATCGCCGCGACATCGATCCGGTCTCGAGGCAGTTCGCGGAGGAACTCCTCGAAGAACTCGATCACGTAGATCGGATCGGACTCGGTGATGACGAGGGCCCGAAGCGGCTTCATCGCAAACGGCTCCTGGCCGCATCCTCGAGGACTTCGAGATAGCGTCCTCCGCAGGCCTGCACCGTGTAGTCGCGCTCGAGCAGGTCGCGAGCGCGCCGACCCGCCTCGGCGCAGCGGTCCGGATCCGCGGCGAGCGTTCGGATCGCGGCGGCGAGCTTCTCGGGATCGCCGACGGGCGTCCACACGCCGCATCCGCTCGCCTCGACGGCGCGGCGCAGCTCGGAGTCCGGTTCGCTGATCGCGAGCACGGGCTTGCCGGTGGCGAGCGACGAGTAGAACTTCGAGGGAAAGGAGATGCCCTCGATGCCCGGCGCGATCGTGACGAGCGACGCGTCGCAGGCGTTGAGGCTGTCGTTGAGCGTCTCGAACGGCTGGTAGGGCAGCATCAGGACGTTGGAGAGACCGCGCTCCGCGATCTCCTCCGCGAGATGCCGGCCGCGGCCGCCGGCGCCGACGAGCACGAATCGGAACGGCTCGTCCTTCAGGATCTCCGCGGCGCCGAGCAGCGTGTCGAAGTCGTAGTAGAGGCCGAGATTCCCCGAGTACATCACGGTGAAGCGGTCGGCGAGCCCGTGCTGCCGGGCGAACTCCGTCCGGTCCTTCGGAGTCGGCGCGAGCGCATCGGGATCGGCCCAGTTGGGAATCACGTGCACGCGGTCGGAATCGATGCCGTACTCGCTGCACACGAGTTCGCGGGCCTTCTCGCAGAGGACGATCGTCGCGATCGCGCGGCCGTACATGAGCCGGTTCATGCGATGCCACAGACGCTCGATCAGCCCGCCCCGGCGGATCTTGCCGACCCACGTGGCCATGTGTGGATACGAGTCGTGCAGCAGCACCACGTACCGATGCCGGCGAGCGAGGCTGACGAGGCCTCCGATCACGCCGAGATACGGCGGATTGCTCGTGTAGAGGCAGACGTCCGCGGACCGCGGCCGCAGGAATTGGCGGATCGCGAGCGGAATGAGGAACGTGATCGAGTTGAGCAGGCGCCCGATCAGGTTGTCCTTGCTGAACCGCGTGGTCCTCAGGCGTCGAACGGAGACGCCGCCGGAGGTCTCGCGCGACGCGCAGGGCTTCCACGTTTCACGCGGTCCGTAGGAGGGGAAGCAGGTGAGGACGTGGACACGTCGGCCGCGAATCGAGAGTTCCGTCGCGAGTTCGTGCAGCAGGTGGCCGGTCGAGGCGACATCGGGCACGTAGTACTGGTTGATGATGAGGATGCTCGGCCCCGCATCGGTCGCGGGTTCAGTTCGAGCAACCGAATCGGCGCTCTCGGTGGCGATCATCGCGTCCCGCCTCCGGCTTGCCTCCACCACTCGATCGTGCGACGCAGGCCTTCCTCGAAGGGCACCTGCGCCTGCCAG
>CAYZSH010000212.1:0-5170 GCA_964481025.1 uncultured Isosphaeraceae bacterium | reverse complement strand
TCTGGGGCTACTTCTGCCAGATCGGCGACTCGACCACCAGCTACGGCAGCTACTCCGGCGCGGTCCCGAACGAGAAGATCACCTGGGGCAAGCTGTCACCCGACACGCCGAGCTACATGATCGAAAGCGACGCGACGATCGTGGCGCCGTTGATCTTCGAGTACGTGCTCGGGCGGTGATGCTGGTCACCACTGTGGGTTACCACGGAGGGCACGGAGAGGCACGGAGGGCCACGGAGAGGGGAGTTGGCGCAGGCTTGAACACGATGTCGCCCGAGTGGTTCTTCACGCGGTGGCGCCTTCAAGTCTTCATGAAGACACCGTGTTCAAGCGTGCACCCTTTTCTTCCCTCCGTGGCCCTCCGTGATCCTCCGTGCCCTCCGTGGTCACTCACACGCGAGCCGCAAGCACCTCCGCCAGCACGCGGTGGACGAGCTTCGCCGCGAGGAAGTCGCAGGCCCAGAGGGCTTCGTGCGGGAGGAGTTCGACGACGTCGAAGGCGACGATCGTTCTTGATCGGGCGACGCGGCGGACGAGTTCGTTGACCGTCCGCCAGTCGAGTCCGCCGGGTTCCGGGGTGCCGGTCGCGGGCATGATCGAGGCGTCGAAGGCGTCGAGGTCGATCGTCAGGTAGACACGCTCGGGCAGTCGCGCGATGACCTCGTCCATCCAGTCGTCGTTCGGGGCCGAGAGCACCCGCTCCGCGGTGAAGACGCGGTCGTGATCCATCGTCTCGTGCTCGCTGCGATCGATGGCGCGGATGCCGACCTGCACGATCTCGCCGACCTCGCGGGCGCGGGCCATGACGCATGCGTGGTTGCAGGGCGAGCCGTGGTACGACTCGCGGGTGTCGCCGTGGGCGTCGATCTGGAGTGTTCCGAAGCCGACGCCCGCGGCCGTGGCGCGGGCGGCCGCCGCGCGGATCGCGCCGATCGAGACCGAGTGCTCGCCGCCGAGCACGATCGGAAGCCGCCCGGCGTCGAGCAGTCCGCCGACTGCGGACTCGACGAGATCCGCGAGTGCCTCGGGGTCGCCGTCGTGCACGATCGGTTCGAGCGTCTCGATGCCCGCGAGATACGGCTCGGTCGCGGTCGGCATGTCGAAGAGTTCGACCTCGGTGCTTGCTTCGAGCAGCGCCGCCGGCCCCCGATCCGCCCCCTTGTGCCAGGTGCTCGTCGCGTCGTACGGCACCGGCAGCACCGAGACGGTCGGCGGATCGACCGGACTGTCGACCCCGAGGAAGGCAGGCTGGACGGTGGCGGCGGACTCGCTCATGACGATCGATGCCCCTGAAGGTTGGGAGCCGATGAAGGGTCGGCCGCGACACCGCGGCGACGGGCGAGGATCATACGACCTGCCCCGCTCAGACTCCGGATCACCCTCCCCCCGGATCGACTGCAGATGCCGACCGACGTCCCGAGTTCCGAACCCGACCAGCCATCCGAGCGTCCCCCGCTCCCGGTCGTGCTGCGGGTGCTCGCCGTCACCAGCGCGCTGGCGATCGCGATCGGCCTGATCGCCGTGCTCTTCGAACGACTGGAACGCGTCGGCGACCATCTCGACGCCGCCGCCCGCGGCGAGGGAACGCTCTTCGGGGTCGCGATCGAGGGGCCGTGGCGGACGATCGTCCCGGCGATCGCGGTGGTGGTCGCGATGCCGCTCATCGTCTGGCTGCAGCGTCGGTTCTTTCCCGGCACCGAAGGCACGGGCATTCCGCAGGCGATCGCCGCGGTTCGGATCGGCGACGTCCCCGAGCGTCGCCTCATGCTCTCGCTGCGGATCGCCTTCGGGAAGATCCTGCTGCTGGCGATGGCCCTGGCTTCCGGTGTCACGGTCGGCCGCGAAGGCCCCAGCGTGCATGTCGGCGCCTGCCTGATGCAGTGGTCGGGACGACTCTGCCGCGTGCCCGAGTGGCTCGCTCGCCGCGGACTGGTCCTGGCGGGCGGCGCCGCGGGCATCTCCGCCGCGTTCAACACGCCGCTCGCGGGCGCGATCTTCTGCTTCGAGGAGATCGGGCGCGTCTTCGATCGACGGAGCGTGCCTGCGATCCTGCGGACGGTCGCGATCGCCTGCATCGTGGCGACGGTGATCGAGGGCGATCGGATCTTCTACGGCCGCGCCAACGAGTCCGCGGAACTCACCCTCGCCTGGGCCGAGGGCGTGCCGTTTCGTGACTGGCTCGACTCGCTGCGACCGTGGCTCGCGGTCCCGGTGGTCGGGATCGTCGGCGGACTGCTCGGCGGCGGCTTCGCCCGCGGGGTGATCGCGGGAGGACGCACGCTCGCACCGCGACTCGAACGATCGCCGATGCGCACCGGACTCGCCCTCGGCATCGCCCTCGCGATCATCGGGATCGTCTCCGGCGGCTCGAGCTACGGCGGGGGTCACGCGGCGGCGATCGAGATGCTGGAGACCGCGAGCCGCACCGGCGAGCCGATCGCGTCGTGGTCGGATCCGCTCGGCAAGGCGGCGGGCAGCTTCGTGGCGCTGGTCAGCGGCATCCCGGGTGGACTCTTCGATCCGAGCCTCACGGTCGGCGCCGGACTCGGCCAGATGACGCACGAGTTCATCTCGACGCGGATCGCGCCCGGCATCGGACTTCCCGAACTCATGCTGCTCTTCATGGCCGCCTACTTCGGCGGCGTGGTGCAGAGCCCGATCACCGTGGCCGCGATCCTCTTCGAGATGACCGCGGCGCCGGGGATGCTGCTCCCCCTCATGATCACGAGCATGCTGGCGACACTCGCGGCCCGGCGGGTCTGCGATCCGCCGATCTACGAGGCGCTCGCGGACGCATTCCTCGCGAGGAAGCTCCCGAACGGGGTGACGCCCGCGCCCGCCGCCTGAGTTCAGCTCGACGAGCGTTCGAGATACGTGTAGCCCGCGAGCCCGGACTCGTACGCCCGCAGCAGGCCGCGGCTCTCCGCCACGGTCATCGCTCCCGACTTCACCGAGCTCTCGCACTCGGCCCGAAGTCGCCGGGCGAGACTCGCCGGGTCGTACTGCATGTAGCCGAGCACTTCGCTGACGGTGTCGCCCTCGATGATCTCCTCGATCCACCAGCGGCCTTCATCGTCGATGCGGACGTGCGCCGCGTGCGTGTCGCCGAAGAGGTTGTGAAGGTCGCCGAGCGTCTCCTGATACGCGCCCACGAGGAACGCGCCGAGGAAGTACGGCTCGCCCGCCCGAAGTTCGTGCACCGGCAGCCAGTGCTTGACGTCCTCGCGGTCGATGAACCGCTCGATCTTGCCGTCGGAATCGCAGGTCAGGTCCGCGAGCGTCGCCCGTCGGGTCGGCGCCTCGTCGAGCCGGTGGATCGGCATGATCGGGAACACCTGATCGATCGCCCAGCAGTCGGGCAGCGACTGGAAGACGGACAGGTTGCAGAAGTAGACGTCGCAGAGGAGATCGTCGAGCTCGGCGAGTTCCTCGGGCATCGGATCCATCGACTGCGCGAGTTCGCGGGTCCGCAGCGCGAGCGTCCAGAAGATCTTCTCGACCTCGGCGCGGTGCTCGAGGGTCATGTAGCCGAGCGAGAACGTGTTGAGCGCCTCGGTCCGGGCGCTCTCCGCGTCGTGCCAGCATTCCAGCAGCGTGTCGGACGAGAGTCGGGCCCACGCGTCATACAGATCCACGAGCGGTCGCGGCGGCTCCTCGCCGTCGGGACCGACAAGTCCTTCCACGGTCTTCGGCAGGTCATGCGGCTCGAAGGTGTTCGCGCCGAGCACGTCGAAGACGAGCACGCTCTGCTGGGCGACCATCGCGCGACCACTTTCGGTGACGATCATCGGGTGCGGCACCCCCGCCTCGTCGCAGATCGACTGCACACGGTGCACGACGCTCGCCGCGTACTCCTCGAGCGAGTAGTTGCGACTGAACGGGAAGTTGGTCTGACTGCCGTCGTAGTCGATGCCCAATCCACCACCGACGTCGAGGTACCGCACGCCCGCGCCGAGCCGGCGAAGTTCCGAGTAGATCCGGGCCAGTTCGCCGACGCCGCCGACCACCTGCCGGATGTCGTGCATCTGGCTTCCCATGTGGCAGTGCAGGAGCTGCAGGCAGTCGAGCATGTCGCGCTCGCGAAGCAGCCGCACCGTCTCGAGCACCTCGGCCAGCGTGAGACCGAACTTCGCGCGGATGCCGCTCGAACCGGCCCAGCGACCGACGCCCTGCGTGTTGAGGTTCACCCGGACGCCGATCTTCGGGCGGACCCCGAACTTCCGCGCCTGCTCGAGCACGAGATGCAGTTCGTCGAGGTTCTCGACCACCGGCACGATCGCCCGGCCGAGCTTCGCGGCGAGCATCGCGAACTCGATGTAGCGATCCTCCTTGAAGCCGTTGCAGACGATGAGCCGGTCGGGCTGATCGACGGTGAGCGCGAGCACCGCGAGGAGTTCCGGCTTCGATCCGGCTTCGAGACCGAAGCCGAGTTCGGCGCCGAGGCGACTCACGTCCTCGACGACCCCCCGCTGCTGGTTCACCTTGACCGGGAACACCCCGGCGTAGCCGCCCTGGTACTCGCTGGTGGCGATCGCCTCGTCGAAGGCTCGACGGAGATCGTGCATGACGGTCGCGAGAAGATCCCCGAAGTGGAGGAGGACCGGGGTCGCGTACCCGCGCTCCCGGAGACCGTTCACGAGGTCATGGAGGTCGATCTGGCGGGTCGGATCCCGGTCCGGGCGGACCTGCACGGTCCCCCGATCGCCGATCGCGAAGAACCCGTCACCCCAGGCTTCGACTGCGTACGTCTCTTGTTCCATGACGGTTGGATCCTCGGGCGACGACGTCTCGGACGCCGTCGGGGATTCGGGGGCGAGCGGAGCGGTGGACATCGGGGATGGTCTCCGAACGCCCGTGGCCGTCTGGGCGGAGCGGGATTGTATCGAGACCGGCTCCGAAATCGAACCGGGGATGCGGCGCGCCGGCTCGAGACGATCCGGACCACCTCGAAGGTCCGGGGATCGATCCGTCCGGCGTCGTGGACCAGTGCCCCGGAGAGTTGGAGGAATCGACTCTCCGTCGAGCCTCGACAGGTCTCCTCGACATCGATCGGATCGCATCCATCGCCCCCGAACGGGCTTCGAGTCGAAGCCCCCGACTCCCCGCTCAGAGCCTGACGAGGCCGATATGCCATTCCCCTCGACGATCCGCGGGAATCTCCTCGGGATTCT
>CAYZSH010000211.1:0-5178 GCA_964481025.1 uncultured Isosphaeraceae bacterium | reverse complement strand
CCCAACTGGGTGCCCCGCTCGTTCCTGCAACCGGGCCTGCGGCTCAAGCTGCATCCCGACGACACCTACGCCTACGGCCTCGAACGCGGCGGCATCGACGAACGCTGGTTCGGTTCGACGACCGAAGCGGCCAACGATGGTCGCGAGCCGGACGAAGGTCTGTCCTACGTCGTGCATGATGGATCGCGGTTCCTGCTGCGGGACGTGGTCGCGGAACTCGGGGCCGCGATCGTCGGCGAGTCGATCTGGTCGTCCTACGGTCGCTGGCCGGTGTATTCGAAGTTCTTCGACAACATGGGCCCGATCCCGCACCACATGCACCAGAGCGACGAGCAGGCCGCGCTCGTCGGCCAGGAAGGCAAGCCCGAGGCGTACTACTTCCCGCCCCAGCACAACAACGTCGGCAACCACTTCCCCTACACGTTCATGGGTTTCGAGCCGGGCACGACCCGCGACGAGGTGCGTCGCTGCATCGCCGACTGGCACAAGGGCGACAACCGGATCCTCGAACTCTCGAAGGCCTACAAGCTTCAGGTCGGCACCGGCTGGCTGATCCCGCCGTGCGTCCTGCACGCGCCCGGATCGCTCTGCACCTACGAACCCCAATGGGGCAGCGACGTCTTCGGGATGTACCAGAACCTCGTCGAAGGTCGCGCCGTGCCGCGTTCGCTGCTGGTCAAGGACATGCCCGCCGACCGCCACGACGACGTCGAGTTCATCCTTGACCAGCTCGACTGGGAACGGAACCTCGATCCGAACTTCAAGGATCATCACTACCTCGAGCCCATCGTCCACACGCACGACGAGGCCCACGCCGACCGCTGGATCGTCTACGGCACGGTCGCGGGTCGACAGCGGTTCTCGGCGAAGGAACTGACCGTGCGGCCGGGGGCGAGCGTCACGATCACCGATCCCGGGGCGAGTTCGCTCACCGTGGTGCAGGGTTCGGGCACCGTGAACGGCCTCACCCTCGATTGCCCGAAGCTCATCCGTTTCCACGAGCTCACGCAGGACGAGGTCTTCGTGACCGCCACCGCGGCCCGGGCGGGTCTGCGGTTCACGAACACCTCCGAGACCGAGGACCTCGTGATCCTGCGATACTTCGGACCCGACGTCCACGCCGATCTTCCCGAGGTCGGCGACCATCGCCGCGGCTGACCATCGTTCGAACCAATTCCAGACTCGACCCGACTCGACCCGACCGAGAGGACCACGACGCCATGTCTCACGCGAAGCCCCGCCTGCACAACGCCATGTGGCCCGGACTCGTCGGCAAGGAGGACGGCACCGACCATCCGCCGATCCCGCTGAGCCGGATGCTCGAACTCACCGCCGCCGCCGAGGTGAACGGTCAGAAGTTCGAGGGCGTGGACTGCTTCCTCTTCCATCCGCACACCGACCCCGACGCGAGCGACGACGACCTGCGTCGCATCGCCGACGAGATCGCCGGGTACGGGTTGAAGGTCGGTTCGCTCGTCGCCCCGGTCTGGCCGGGAACCGTCGGCGATTCGGCGATGGGCGACGATGAGCAGCAGGCGAAGTTCCTGAAGGCGATCGAGACCTCCTGCCGCATCGCGAAGGTCTGGAACGACCACGGCGTCCGCTCGTACGGGCTCATCCGCATCGACTCGGCCGAGTTCGGCGTCGAGCGATGGCGAGAGGATCCCGCGACCCACACCGCCCGCATCGCGGACACCTTCCGAAAGGCCGGCCGCATCGCCGCGGACCACGGCGAACGCCTCGCGATGGAGGGCGAGATCTGCTGGGCGGGCATGCATTCGTGGAAGGATGTCCTGAACCTGCTCGAAGCGGTCGGGATGCCCGAGACCGTCGGCTTCCAGGCCGACCTCGCCCACTCGTACCTCTATCTCATGGGCTACAACGCCCCGGAGCACGCGCTGGTCGCCCCCGATCACGACGACGCGGCGTTCTGGTCGGCGTACGAGACGATGACCGATGCCCTGCGGCCGTGGACGATCGACTTCCACGTCGCTCAGAACGATGGCGAGGTGCACGGCTCCGGCACGCACGAGAAGACCGGCAAGCACTGCCCGGCCGACGCCCCGAACGGAAAGCTCGACATCGTCCGATGCGCGCAGCACTGGCTGAAGGGCGCGGCCGAACGCGGCATCGAGCACATCTGCTGGGACGGCTGCATGTTCCCGAACGCGACGCTCGAGGACGCCCGCACCTGGAACACGATCCTCGACGTCATGATCAAGGTCCGCGACGCGCACGGCTGGGACTGACCCGGCCCGCGACGATCACCACTCGCTGAACACCCCGAAGATCCGGATCACGCCAGGAGCACCATGAGCACCACCACGCCCCTCCGCATCGGCATCGTCGGCTACGGCTTCATGGGCCGAACCCACACCAACGGCTACAAGCGGGCCAACGACTTCTTCGACCTGAAGTACCGCCCGGTGCTGCAGGCCGCCTGCGGTCGCGACGCTGCGAAGACGCAGGCCTTCGCCGACCAGTGGGGCTGGCAGTCGACCGAGAGCGACTGGCGACGCCTGATCGAACGAGACGACATCGACGCGATCGACATCTGCACGCCGAACGACTCGCACGCCGAGATCGCGATTGCCGCAGCCGAGGCGGGCAAGATGGTCCTCTGCGAGAAGCCGCTCGCGCGAACCGCCGCCGAGTCGCTCCCGATGGTCGAGGCGGTCGAGAAGGCGGGCGTCGCGAACACCGTCTTCTACAACTACCGCCGCCTGCCCGCGGTCACCCTCGCCAAGCAGGTCGTCGACAGCGGAAAGCTCGGACGGATCTTCCACTACCGCGCGAACTTCCTGCAGGACTGGACGATCGCCGCGGATCTTCCCCAGGGCGGCGCCGCGCTCTGGCGGCTCGACGCCGCGGCCGCGGGCAGCGGCGTGACCGGCGACCTGCTCGCCCACTGCATCGACACCGCGATGTGGCTGAACGGCGGGATCACCGACGTCGCCGCCCGCACCGAGACGTTCATCAAGGAACGGGTGCATCAGGAGACCGGCGCCACCCAGCCGGTCACGATCGACGACGCCTGCTCGTTCCACTGCGGTTTCGCGAACGGATCGCTCGGCCTGTTCGAGTCGACCCGCTACGCCCGCGGCCACAAGGCCCTCTACACCTTCGAAATCAACGGCGAGCACGCGTCGATCCGCTGGGATCTGCACGATCTGAACCGACTCGAGTACTTCGACCACCGCGACGAGGGCATCGTGCGCGGCTGGCGAAACATCCACGTCTCGGACGGCGACCAGCCGTACATGAGCCACTGGTGGGTGCCGGGTCTGTGCATCGGCTACGAGCACAGTTTCGTCCATCAGGTCGTCGACTTCCTGAAGGCGCTCGAAGCCGGCACCCCGTGCCCGCCGACGTTCCGGGATGCGTACGAGACCGCGAAGGTCTGCGACGCGGTCCTCGCTTCGGCCGGGGAGAAGGCGTGGAAGGACACCGGCGTGGACTGGGCGGGCTCCTGATCGCCGACCTGCGGCGACGCCGTTCAGTCCCGAAGCGACGGCACCTCGGCCAGCGTCGGCTCGATCGCGACCTGGAACGCGTTGTTCATGAGCGCGAACAGGACGTACTGCGACACGAGGGCGACGAGGTCCACGATGTCGATGGTGGCCAGCGTCGTCGCGTGACGAGCCCAGACCTCTCGACGGATCGTGCGTTGCTCGACCAGTTCATCCACCAGCGCAAGCAGGGCCTGTTCGCGGGGTGACGCGAACCCGTCGATGTCGCCCGCCCGAATCGCCGTGAACTCGGCGTCGCCGATCCCGAACTCGCGACCGACCGGAACGTGATGCTTCCAGACGTAGTCGCTCGCGAACAGCACCGCCATCCGCAGGATCACGATCTCCTGCTCGCGCACCGAGAGCGACATCCGCTCCTTGCAGGTCACCCAGTACTCGAGGAACGGCCCGAAGGTGTCGGGGTTGTGCATGATCGTGCCGAGCACGTTCCGCGGGAAGCCATCGCCCTTGAGACCGTCGCCGGGAATGCGGGCGAGCGTGGCGAGCCAGTCGGGTCGCATCGACTCGACCGGTTCAGGAGTGACCCGCGGCGCCGATTCGGTCGGTTGGACCGGCTGCGGCGACGAGACCGCATCCTTGGGCGAGATCGAGATGACGGTCATCGTCCTTCTCCTTGATCATGCGAGGCGATCCACCCGCGGAAACGTCGCGCCAGGGTGTTCAACGGTGAGCCGTCCTCCGTGCCGACCCGAGGATGCCGGAACGACCCGGGTTCATCGGGAAGCGTTCGGATGACGGTGGCGAGGTCGTCATAGCGGGTGCCGAGCGGAATGCTCTCGCTCGTGCCGACCGACGCGCCGATGCCGTTGTCGAGCACGTACCACACCAGGTTCGCCGGTCGTTCGGCCGCGAACTGATCCTTCATCGTGCTCATCAACGCGTTCTGATCGCCGTCGACGACGACCACCTGAAGGTCCGGCCGGCTTCGGGCGAGCGCCCATCCGATCGCGAGCGTCCCGCCCATGTACCCGATGTTGTGGAAGCACCGCGGACCGTCGACGATGGCCTGCGCCGCCCGCGCGGTGTAGCCGTTGCAGAACAGCAGCGCGGCATCCGGGTGCTGCGCGGCGATCGCGAGGATCGCCTCGTCGCGGGCAAGACGTCGCTCGGGCCGGATCGGCGAGATGGCCGTCGACGCGGACGTCAAAGAAACGAACGCGGCGGCGCCTCGGGAATCGGGAAGCGTGGGCGTCACGGTCCGCCGAAGCCCGGACTCCGCGACCTTGACCACGCCGCGTCGACCTGCGATCGCCGCCTCCGCGGCCAGCCCCGCGGCATTGAGCAGATGACGCCCGTCACGCGACCCCGCGACGACCGCGTCGTGGCCGAAGACCGCGTCGATCAGGGCCTCGGTCCGGCGACCGATCGCTTGATGCGGCTCGCTGGTCTCCGAGTCGTCCGCGCCGCGGAACGTGACCATCGCGGCGAACGGAATGTCGTAGACGTCGTCGCTGGCCAGGGAGATGAACCCGTCGGCGGCGTTGGTGAGACCGGAATTCTGCATGTGCACGAGCGCCGGCCGACCGGTCCCGAACCAGATGCCGGCCGCGATTCCGGCGAGGTTCCCCTCGTGGGCGGTCATGGTGAGACGAAGATCGCCCCGCCGCGCCCGCTCGGCGGCCAACGCGTGCCAGGTGTCGGTGACCGA
>CAYZSH010000210.1:0-5184 GCA_964481025.1 uncultured Isosphaeraceae bacterium | reverse complement strand
TTCTGCTGCTGCAGCTGCTCGGGGGTCATGTTGGGGCTGGGCGGCGGACTCATGTACTTCTGCTGCACGTAGAAGATCACGCCCATCAGGAGCGGCAGCAGGTTCACGCCGGTCAGATTGGTGATCCAGATGTTGACCGGCGTCGAGAACTCGACGAAGTGGTCGGGACGACTCAGGTCGCCGAGGAATTGGCCGAGCAGGGTCGCGCTTCCGACGTTGATGTCCGGGAGCAGCTGGAAGAGACCGAAGAACGCGGGCTGCTGGCGGAGCTCGAACGCGAAGAAGAGCATCGCGTAGAGCGCGATCCAGATCGGCATCTGCATGAACGTCGGCAGCAGACCGCCGACGCAGCCGGCCGGATTCACGCCGCGCTCCATGAACAGTCGCCGCTGTTCCGACTGCATGCGGGCCGGATCGTCCTTGTACTTCTTCTGCAGGGCGTCGAGCTCGGGCTTCAGTTCGGTCATCAGCCGGCTCATCCGCTGCATCTGGATCTGGCCGCGCTTCATGACCGGATGCAGGATCAGTCGCACGATGCAGACCAGCAGGATGATCGCGATCGCCCAGTCGCCGACGATCGAGTGCAGGAAGCTCAGGAACAGGACGAGGAAGTCCGCCAGCCACGAGAAGGTGCAGAACGTGCAGCACCCGCTCATGAGGTAGACGATGAGGTCCCGCATGTTGAGGGCGACGTACGGCTCGGCCCCCTCCAGAACGCTCCGCTCCAGCGGTCCCGCGTAGACGCCGAGATCCCACGACGCCGACTCGCCGGCCGCGACCGTCTTCGCCGGGCCGTAGAGCTCGGTCTGGATCACCTGACGATCGGCGGGCAGCGAGAGATCCGCGATCGGTCGCACCGTCACGAGGCTCGATTCGATCGATCGGCTCGGATTCGCCGGCGGGTCGTACGGAGCGTGGACGCACAGCGTGAAGTAGCGGTTGGTGGTGCCGAACCAGCTGAGGACGAGCGACTGCTCGCGGCTCATGTCGTTCGGCCAGATGTCGCGAGCGCCGGCGGGCACGCTTGCCGCGGGCTGGCCATGCCATTCGGCGATGCGATCGAGCACGTCGCGTCGCTCGTAGAGCTGCCCGTTCGCGGTCACGCTGGCCTGCGCCGGATCACGCTGCGGCGAGAGCATGTAGCCGAAGTGGAAGCGACGGACCTCGATGAAGGAGCCGCGGTCGCGATCGAGATCGCCGGGGCCGTACTGGATCCAGCCGATCTGGCGATCCTCGGCACCGACGTTCTCGACCCGCTGCTCGAGCGCGATGTCGTAGCCGTTGTCGGAGAGTCTGAAACGACGCTCGACGCGGGCGATGACGGCGTCGTCGGTCGCATCGATGATCTCGGTCTCGAAACGCCCCGGCTCGACCTCACGCCAGCAGTCGGCGAAGAGGTTCACGCGGACGCCGTCGACCTCGACGGCCCGGGCGGCAAGCAGCGGGATCGTCGTGGCACCGTACGAGCCGGCACGGAGCGCGTACCGCTCGTCGTCGGGCGGCATCGGGCTCGTCGCATCCTTCGCGTGCTTCGCGGCCTCGCGAGACCACGTCGCCTCGGTCCAGAAGTCGCTGAAGACGATCGACTCGATGCCTGCCGCAGTCGCGCTGAAGGTGACGAGGAACCGGTCGGCCCCGGCGTCGAGCGAGCCGAGCGTCGAGGGTCCGTCGCCGGCACTCTGACCGCTCGGACGCCGCGCCACGAAGGTTCCGTCGGCGGGCTTCGACGTCGCATCCGCGGAGACGGCGCCGTCGTCGGTCGTGGTGGTCGCCTCTGCATCCGATGACGGCGCCTCCGCCGGTACGGTGGCGACGGACGACGGGGCTGGCTCGTTCGACTTCGACTCGGTGCCGTCGGTCGCGGCGACCGGGACGGCCGCGTCATCGATGCGGCCGGGAGACTCGGGCTTCGGGCGAAGGAAGGCGAGCGCGATCAGGCCACCGGCGATCAGGAGAACGACGCTGGTGACGATTCGACGGCGGGTTTCGGGGCTCATCTGGGCTCGGATCGGGGCGGGGCGGGGCGACCCGGCATCAACAGCCGCCGCCGCGGAAAGGCGGAAGCGGACTCAGCGACCTTCGGCCAGGCGATCGCCCAGCCAGTCGTCGAGTTCGGCGATCGCGTAGATCTTGTCGGCGACGGCGTCGATGTCGTACGGCACGCGGAAGAAGTCGATTCGGTGATCGTCGGTGCTGGTGTCGAGGATCGCGTAGCTCGCCCGCTCGTCGAAGTCTCGCGGCTGCCCGACGCTTCCGGGATTCACGATGCTCTTCTCGTCGGGGTCGAAGACGTGCGAACCGACGTGGAACGGATCCTGGTCTTCGGCGCCGCCGATCTCGTCGAGCGGATCGGCATCTCCGCCGGTCCCCAGCGCCGAGGCCCGCGTGAAGTCCGCGCCGTCCTCGGCCGTCCACTGGAAGATGCCGGGAACGTGCGTGTGTCCGACGATGCAGCGGCCGCGGACCATGCGGTCTCCGATCGCCACCTCGTCGTCGATGCGATCGAAGATGTCCGCGAGCTTCCGCGGATCGTCGGAGATGTCGTTCTCGAAGATGTACTCGTTGATCGGCTTCCGCACCGACCCGTGAACGCAGACGTACGCGCTCTGGTAGCGGACGCGGGGACGGATGCGGTTGAGGAAGTCGAGTCGTCGGTTGCCGGAGGCCGGGTCGAGTTCTGCCGCGGCGTCGAGCTGGGCGCGGGTCCAGAATGCGGCCCGCTTGGCGACCGAGTTGAAGTTGGTCGGCTCGTAGAGGACCGCGTAGTCGTGGTTCCCCATGAGGCTCCACGCACAGCGCTCCGCCACCAGATCCACGCACTCCAGTGGATTGGGTCCGTAGCCGAGGATGTCGCCGAGGCAGATGATCTCATCGACCTCGCGTCGGGCGATGTCGGCGAGGACGGTCTGCAGCGCCTCGAGGTTCCCGTGGATGTCGCTGATGATGGCGGTGCGCACGCGAGCCTCCGACGCGGGTGTAGGGTCCGTCCGCGAAGCGTCGGTGGACGTCGCGCGGAACCGGGAATGCTACGGGCAGGCTCGTGGCAGCGTCAATGAATGAGCGGATCAACCCGCCTTCCGGTGGTTCTCATGCCGGTTCCGGCGTTCGATCACGGAGACGATCGTGCGGGCGAGGTCGGGGCGGCGGACGGGCTTGGTCAGGTACTCGTCGCAGCCGGCCTCCAGACAGGCGGCCCGGTCCCCCGGCAGGGCGTTGGCGGTGAGGGCGATGATCGGCACGGCGCATCCGGCGTTCCGGATGCGGCGAGCCGCCTCCCAGCCGTCCATGACCGGCATCTGCATGTCCAGCAGCAGGACATCGATGGGCTGCCCGTGAAGCACGCGTTCGACGGCCTCCGCACCGTTTTCGACCGAGTCCACGGTCGCCCCCAGTCGTCCAAGCAGATGCTCGATGAGCCGCCGATTGTCGGGGCCGTCCTCCGCAAGCAGGACCCGCAGGCCCGGCGACAGGGATTCCGCGTCGGGGGCGTTTCCGAGCGGCATCGCCGGTGGCGCGTGGAACGCCGCCGTGAAGGTCGATCCCATCCCGGGGATGCTCTCCACCGAGAGCTCGCCCCCGAGTAGTTCGCACAGGCGTCGGGAGATCGAGAGTCCGAGTCCCGTGCCGCCGAAGCGTCGAGTCGTGGACCCGTCCGCCTGCCGGAAGGGCTCGAAGACCCGCGCCCGGCGGGCCGGATCGATGCCGATGCCGGTGTCGGTGACCGCCACTTCCAGCCGGTTCGACGCGGCGTGATGATCGAGTCGAACCACCACGCCACCGTCCTCGGTGAACTTCACCGCGTTGCCCACCAGATTCAGCACGACCTGTCGGAATCGCGTCGGGTCGAGGGCCACCGACGGGGGCACCTCTGCGCCGGTCTCGAAGGCGAGGGTCAGACCGCGACGGGTCGCCTCGGGCGACAGCAGGTCGATGACGTCCCGGACGCAGGCGGCGGGATCGGTCGGGATCCGCTCGATCTCGACCCGCCCGGCCTCGATCTTCGAGAGGTCGAGGATGTCGCCGACGAGGGCCAGCAGGTGTTCGCCGTTCCGCCGGATCGTCCCCGCCATCTCCGCGTGCGCGGCGGGGTTCTCCGGGTCCTCCGCGATGAGTTCCGCGTAGCCGATGATCGCCGCGAGCGGCGTTCGGATCTCGTGGCTCATGTTGGCGAGAAACTCGCTCTTCGACCGGGTCGCGTCCATCGCGGTCCGCCGGGCCTCCTCCAACTGCCGATTGCGGCGTTCGAGATCGATCCGCACCCGCTCGAGATCCGTGTTCGCCTGCGAGAGGTCGGACAGGGCGCGAAGGAGTTCGTCGCTCGTGCGAGCCGCGGATCCGGAGGTCACGTCGTCGTCTCCGGCGGGAATCGCGATCCCGCAGAGCGAACGGACCGCGGTCGTCGCACCGAGGGCGTCGCCGATCAGCCGTACCGGTCGCCAGTTTCCGTCGTCGCCGCGGAGTCTGAGCGTGAGATCGAGCCCGGTCGATTCGCCCGCACACACCGCCTCGATCCCGGCGTGCATGCTCTGGAGGTCTTCGGGATGGACTCGCTCGAGCATCGCCTCGAATCGCTCGTCGGCGGTCTCGGGGTCGAGCCCCGCGAGACGCTTGAACGCCGCATCCAGCCGCCCGGTGCCGTCCTCGAGCGACCATGACCACGAACCAGCGCGAGACGCGATCAGCGAGTCGGGGGCCGGGGCCGGAGCCGATTGCGGAGATGCGGCTGCTCCCGGCGTGGCCTCGGAGGGCGTGCGTCGATGGCTCGCGACCGTGGCGGCCAGGAGCATCGTCACGCCGACCAGCACCACGGCCACGCCGCCGCCTCCAAGATGACCGGCCGCCACAAGGATCGCTCCGAGAAGTCCTATAACCATCAGGCGATGACTGGGTGACCTCTTCGGAGCAGGGCCGGGGTCGGTCGGGATGGATGGCATCCGGCTCATCGACTCTGGTCTCATCGGCCGGATCCGAGGTGGGATGGAGTCCGAAACGGGGTCGAGGGGGCCGGGAGGGCGTTAGACTCCCCGCCCCTGAACCACCACGGAAAGCAACTCCCGATGGCCGAAACCAAGCACTACGACCTCATCGTGATCGGCGCCGGACCCGGCGGCTACGTCGCGGCGATCCGGGCCGCCCAGCTCGGGCTCAAGACCGCCTGCATCGAGCGCGGCAAGCTCGGCGGCG
>CAYZSH010000209.1:0-5203 GCA_964481025.1 uncultured Isosphaeraceae bacterium | reverse complement strand
TCGTCATGCTCAGCGTGAACGCGCTCGCGGCGGCGATGCAGAGCACGGGATGACGTTGTCGTCGACGACGCCGAGGAAGAGACGGAGACCTTCAGATGATTCGATCCCTGCTGGTGATGGTCCTGCTCTTCGCGTTCTCGACACCGGTCGTCGCCGCCGTGGAGAAGGGCGACACGCTCCGGGTGCTCGTCTGGAACGCCTGGCGGGGCGGCAACGAGGTCGATGACGGTCCCGAGAAGGTGCTCGCGGTGATCCGGGACGTCGCGCCCGATCTCGTCCTCATGCAGGAGAGCTACGACATCGACGCCGACGAGCAGGGCGATCGCCCGACGCTCGGGCGTTGGATCGCGGGTGAACTGGGCTGGTCGGCGCATCAGGGCGACAGTCCGCATCTCTGCATCCTGAGTCCGCGGCCGTTTGAGACGACGTGGTTCCACGACCCGTGGCACGGGGTCGGGGTCGAGATCCGCGACGAAGTCGGGCGGGCGTTCGTCGCATGGGACATCTGGCTCGACTGGCGGTCGTTCGTCACGTACGAGCTGCGCGACAGGCCCGGCGCGACCGACGCCGAACTGCTGGCGTGCGAAAACGAGAAGTCGTCGCGACTGGCGGAGGTGACGGCGCTTCTGGCCGAGGTCGAGTCGGTCCGACGCACCCGTGCGAATCTGCCGACGCTCGTCGGCGGCGACTTCAACTGTCCGTCGCATCTGGACTGGACCCGCGACACCGCGCGGGTCTACCGGAACCGTCGGGATCTCGATCTGCCGGTGAGCATCGCGATGCGGGACGCGGGCTTCGTCGACGCGTTCCGCGTGGTGCATCCCGATCCGGTGCAGCATCCGGGCATCACCTGGAGCCCGATGTTCCGCGAGCGGCAGGACGGATCGCCGCAGGGGTTCGAGCGGATCGATCGCCTGTACCTGCGAAATCCGGAGCCCGGTCAGTGGGCGTTGCGGCCCGTCGCCGCGACCGTGCTCCCCGACGGTTGGGAGGACGAGTCGGTTCCGGTCCGAGGGCGGGTGTTTCCGTCGGATCACGGCGCGGTCGTCGTCGATCTTGAATGGCGCCGGGTCGAGGCGGACCTGTTTCCGGATCGACCGATCGACGACGGCACATCGCTCGTGCCCGACGGGCAGACGATCGGATACGCCGAGGAGGTCAAGCGTCTGGCCGAGGCATCCCGCACGAACCACACCGCCACCGGCGGCACGATGCTCGTCGGGAGCAGCATCTTCCGACTCTGGAAGGATGCCGAGATCGACCTCGCCGAGTTCGACGTCGTGAATCACGGCTTCGGCGGTTCACGGACCTGGGAACTTCTGGAACACGCCCCGGCGCTCATCGAGGCGTTCCGGCCGCGGACGATCGTCGTCTATTGCGGCAGCAACGACGTGAACGCGAACGAGCCGGCCGACCGCATCGTCGAACGGCTTCGACGCTTCACGACCCGCATGGAGCGTGCGATGCCGGGCGTCCACATCGTCCACGTCTCGATCAACCGAGCGCCGCAGAAGCAGGATCGCTGGGATGTCGTCGACGCCGCGAACGCCGCGATCGAGTCGATGTGCGAGGCGTCGCCGACGCGGTGGTTCGTGGACGTGAACGAGGGGCTGTTCGACGCGGCGGGCGAGCCGCGAGTCGATCTCTATCTCGACGATCGCCTGCACTTCACCGACCCCGCGTACGACGAGGTGTTTCTTCCTCGGGTGCGGTCGGTCCTTCGGGCGATCGAAGAAGCACGGCCGCCGACCCCCTGAGGGACCGACGGCCGTGGGAAGGAGATGACGACGGTTCGAGCCGGGATCGGTGATCAGCGACGACGACGACGACCGGCGAGGCCGATGCCCGCGAGCCCGGCGACGGCCCCGACCCCGGGGACCGCGGGCGTCGAGCCCGAGGTGAAGCCGGTGAAATCGCTGTCCGAGATCACCAGCGTGCCGATCGCGGTGCTGAAGGTCTTCGCGGAGATGTTGTAGCTGCCGGTGATCGCGGCGTCCCAGGAACCGAAGTTTCCGGAGGTGGCGTTGGTCCAGTTGGTGCCGCTGTTCGGGGTGTTGGAGAAGTTGAAGCCGGTGAATCCGGAGCCGCTGCCGACGTAGGTTCGGAACGTGGTGTTCAACGGACTGATGTACTTGAGTGCGATGTCGACGGTGCCGTGACCGGCGATCTCCATCGAAGACTGCGAGAACGAGTTCCAGTAGTTGGTACCGCCGATGTTCGTATAGGCAGAGTCGTCGAACGCGATCGTCCAGGTGAACGAGGCGCCGTTGATCGAGGTGCCGTCGAGCGTCGCCGAGACGAGGGTGCCGGTGGCGGTCGCGGTGATGGTGCCGGCGAGCGCGGAGGACGAGAGGGCGAGCGTGGCCACGGCCGCGAGACTGCGAAGCATGGGGTTTCTCCTGTGGGATCGATTCGCGGAATGGAAGCGGGGAACGGAAGCGGGGAACCGACGCGGCGGGCGTCGATGCGGGAAGGACCACGATTCTGGCTGTTCGGGTGAGCGATGCAAGGGGGCGTGACTTTCGAAGACGTGGGGCGATTGATCGGCGCGGTGGCGAATCGGCGTTGCCGCACCGCCAGCGGGGTCTTGGCGAGGCTCGAGCGATCGCCGTTCGTTTGCCCGAAGTGTCTTTCGAAGACACTCGCGATCACGGAAGGTGGTCCCGCTCGGGGGTAGGCTGGCGAGTGAGTCACCTGTCGTCATGAGCCCGCCCGCGCACCATCCCGAATATTCGGACCTCGTGGCCCTGCTGGAGCCGACCGCGCGTCGATATGCCGGGGCGGTCCGCGAGATCGCGGCGGCGGTGATGCCCGAGGAGTCCGGACCGCGATCGTGGGGGCGTGGCTTCGCGCTCGATCGCAACCTCGCGTGGAAGCTGTACCGCGCGGCTCAGTCATCCGATCTCGCGGGTGTGCTCTCGACGTTTCCGGGCCGACGAGGCATCGAGCTCGCGGTCGCCGGCTTCCGCAGGCGTGGATGTCCGCCCACGTTGATCGAGGAGTTCGCGGCGGCCTCGGAGGCTCTGCGGGCCGCCATCGACGACGTGGGCGTCGGCCGGGACGTGCTGCAGGCCATCGCCGCGGGCGGGCTCGACTCCGAGGGGGAACGCACGGCCCGACGCCGCGCCCGGGTCGCGGCCCGCAAGGCGGCGGCGGCGCTCTGGGGGATCGAGGCGGCGGCCGGCATCTCCACGTTCCTGATCGCACCGGCCGCTCGCGCGGGCTGGGTCGATCTCGTCTACCTCAGCCTGTTCGGCGGGCTCGTCCGCCGCCGGCCCGGCCAGCCGTGGTGTGTCTACCTCCCGATCTTCTCGTTCCCGACCGCTGCGGGTGAACTCGACGGGCACGTCGAGCCGGCGGAACTCGCGGACCTTCCCGAAGCGGGGTTCGATCTCGACCCGACCGGTCCGCTGGCACCGCTGGTCACGCCCTGCTCCGATCCACTCGGCGTGGCGGAGATCTCGCGACTCGACGACCCGCAGCGAGGGCGGGTGCTCTCGTACCGCGGTGGACGGGCGACCATCGGCCGGCCGGTGCATCTGGCCTTCGGCGAGGTGCAGCCCGAGGCCGGGCCCATGGACTCGACGGTCGCCGACGATGTCGTGGCGCTCAACGTCGGCACGCAGGTGCCGCTCGAACGACTCGTGGCGCAGGTGCTGATTCATCGCGAGGTTCGTCGCGACGGAGATCCGATCGGCACGATGTCCGCGATGCTCGACCCGACCGGGCGGCGCCGTGGGATCGACCCGCCGATTCGACTCCCGCTCGATGCCGAGGTGGTCGAGTCGACCCGCCCGACCTCGCTTCCCAAGGAGGCTCGCGAATGGGAGTCGCCGTATCGCGATCTGCTCGGCCGGGGCCTCGCGTCGATCGATGCGTCACTCGACGCCTTCCGGTGCTTCCGCGTGGTGGTGCCGAGTCCGCCGCTCGGGGCGACGGTCTCACTCCGATGGCGGCTGCATCAGGTCGAGGGTTGAGTCGACATGCGTGTCACTCGGACGGAGGAAACACCGTCCGCCAGTCGGTCTTCATGTCGATCACGACCCAGCCTCGCTCGTCGGCTTCGTCGAGTCCACGATCGAGCCGACCGAACGACGACGTCCGGTCGTAGGCGACCTCTCGCTCCGCGTCGGTGTGATGCAGGTAGACGCCAAGGCGAGGGCCGTCGCCGGCGGTGGTCCATTCGAGCATCTGGAAGTCGCCGTCGGAGTTGCCGAACGCCGCGATCGGGCGACGGCCGATGACGCGGTGGATGCCGATCGGCTTGCCGCCCTTGTCGTCGATGAACGCGATTCCGGGCGTGCGGACAAGTTGCGGTCCGTCGGGGCCGACCTCGTACTCGAGGTCGCCGTAGGAGCCGATGACCTGCTGCGGTGGGATGCCGTAGGCGTCCTCGACGAAGATCCGCATGAAGTCGAGGCCGCCGCCCGAGACGATCCAGGTTTCGAAACCGTGAAACCGCAGGTAGTCGAGCAGTTCGACCATCGGCTGGTAGATCATCTCGTCGTATGGCCGACCGGTCTGCGGATGCCGCGCCTCATCCAGCCACGCCTCGACGATCGCATCGAACTCGTCGGTGTTCATTCCCGCGTGCGTCGCCAGCACGAGTTCCACGATGCCGTGCTCGCCGGTCGCGGCGAGGCTTCGGATGTCGTTCTCAAGCACGAACTGGAAGGGCGGGGTGGTCTTCCACTCGGGATGATCGGGGGCCATCGCCCGGACTCGATCGAGGGCGAACGCCAGCTGCGCGTACATCGGCTGCTCGCTCCAGAGGGTGCCGTCGTTGTCGAAGACCGCGATGCGGTCCGGCTCGGGAACGAAGTCGGGACTGCGGGGGTCGGTGACCCGATCGACGAAGGCGATGATCGCGTCCCGCGAGCCGCCCGCGTTCCAGGACGGAAGCGTCGATGATCGTTCGACGGTCGGCGGCGGCGCGAAGCATCCGCCGAGGACGGTCAGCGTGGCGACAAGGGCGAGAGCGGTGGGGCGCATGCGGGTCTTCATGGCTGGATGACTCAGAAAGCGTGGTCGGAGACACCGGGACGGGCGACGCCCCCGTCCGGGGACGAGGGCGTCGCATGGTGTCGGTCGGAGAGGTCAGTTCGACGCGGAGAGGTTCTCGCGCAGCTTCTCCATCACCTGATCGATGCCGAAGCTGGCCGCCTTCATGCGCGGCGGGTAGTCCTTGAACGTCTCGAGGAAT
>CAYZSH010000208.1:0-5241 GCA_964481025.1 uncultured Isosphaeraceae bacterium | reverse complement strand
ACCACGGCAAGACCACGCTCACCGCCGCGATCACCACCGTGCAGGCCGCCAAGGGCCTGGCGAAGAGCATCGCCTACGACGAGGTTGCGAAGGCCTCCGAGTCGGAAGGTCGCCGCGACCCCACCAAGATCCTCACGATCGCCACCAGTCACGTGGAATACGAGTCGCCGAACCGGCACTACGCCCACGTCGACTGCCCCGGCCACGCCGACTACGTGAAGAACATGATCACCGGTGCCGCCCAGATGGACGGCGCCATCCTGGTCGTGTCGGCGGCCGACGGTCCCATGCCCCAGACCCGCGAGCACATCCTGCTCGCCCGTCAGGTCGGTGTGCCGAAGATCGTCGTCTTCCTGAACAAGTGCGACCTCGTCGACGACGAGGAGCTCCTCGACCTCATCGAGCTCGAGGTTCGCGAACTGCTCAGCAAGTACGACTTCCCCGGCGACGACACCCCGGTCATCCGCGGTGCCGCCTTCCCGGCCCTCAACAACCCCACCGACGACGCCAAGAACGCCTGCATCGGCGAGCTGCTCGAAGCCCTCGACACCTACATCGAGGAGCCGGAGCGCGAGACCGACAAGCCGTTCCTCATGTCGATCGAGGACGTGTTCTCGATCAAGGGTCGCGGTACGGTCGCCACCGGTCGTATCGAGCGTGGCGTCATCAAGGTCGGTGACGAAGCCGAGATCGTCGGTCTCGGTGCCGAGGACATGAAGACGACCGTCACTGGCGTCGAGATGTTCCAGAAGACCCTCGATCAGGGTCAGGCCGGCGACAACGTCGGCTGCCTCCTCCGAGGTGTCGAAAAGGCCGACATCCAGCGTGGTCAGGTGCTCTGCAAGCCCGGCAGCATCAAGCCGCACATGAAGTTCGAGGGTCAGGTCTACGTCCTGACCAAGGAAGAAGGCGGCCGTCACACGCCGTTCTTCTCCGGCTACAAGCCCCAGTTCTACTTCCGCACGACCGACATCACCGGCAAGCTCACCCTCCTCGGCGGCGCCGAGATGTGCATGCCCGGCGACAACGTCGAGCTCGAGGTCGACCTCGAGGGCAAGGGCGTGGCGATGGAAGTCGGCGTGCGGTTCGCGGTCCGCGAAGGCGGTCGCACCGTGGGTTCCGGCGTCGTCACCAAGATCGTCCAGTAGTGACCCTTCGGATGGAACACGGTCCGGGACCCGCAAGTGCGGGTCCCGGACCACTCCGTCCTTCGTTCGTGGGGTGAGAGAGACCCCGCCTCAGGTAAGGATGCAGCGACATGGCCAAGAAGCTCGACCGCGAATTCGTGTGGCTCGTGTGCACCGAGACCGGTGACATGAACTATCGCACGAACATCCGCGTCAAGGGTGGCATCGACGAGAAGGTCAAGGAGGGCTTCATGAAGTACTCCCCCTCCCTTCGCAAGCACACGCTGCACAAGATCAAGCGGAAGTGATCGCAAGGTGATCGTGTCGTCGGCGTCGGTTCTCCCGACGTCGATCCACGACGACCTTCCCGGACGCCAGTAGCTCAATTGGCAGAGCAGCGGATTCCAAATCCGCAGGTTGAGTGTTCGAGTCACTCCTGGCGTGCTTTGCAACGCCGACCACGGGTCGGCCCGTTCAGGTCAGGATCCGACCATGTCCACCGCCATCTACAAGAAGGGTCAGGGCTACTGGACCCGGCAGATGTCCACCGTCGCCGGCGCCGTGCTGATCCTTCTTGGTGCCCTCTGGATCTCAGACCTCTTCCTCGGTACCAGCTGGTTCGGTCTCGAACCGATCTACTGGCGGGCGATCGCGGGTGTCCTGTGGTGTGCGGTCTTCGGAGCGCTGCTCTACGGGTTCATCTGGGTGCGTCCGCGGTCCGTCGACTTCCTCGTCGCGACCGAGACCGAGATGAAGAAGGTCAACTGGTCCACTCGGAAGGAGATCGTCGGTTCGACGATCGTGGTCATCTGCCTGGCCGCCGGAATCGCCGGTTTCTGCAAGGCCGTCGATCTCATCTTCTTCTGGCTGTTCAGGGCGATTCACGTCCTCGACGCCTGATGCCTGCGACCGCGGGATTCGGGAGGAGTCGGTTCGCCCACACTCCTCTCGGTTCCGAGCACCGGCGTGACGGCTGGATCGCCGCCTCGCCACCGGCCATGACGGTCGAAGAGTTCTGCCATCCGTTCGACGATGTGTCCATCGTCGATTTCCCGGAGCTTTCCCGATGAGCACGTCCGACGAGCATCCGAGCGGCGAATCGACGCCGGACACCGCCGCCACCGAGGCGCCGCGTCCCGAGGATTCCGCGGCGGAGATCGATCCGGTCACCGCCGATCCGACCACGGAGGCGACGCCGAAGAAGCGTCTGGCCTCCGGTCGCGAGGCGACGACCCGGGCCGCCGGCCAGTCGCTTGGTGACTTCGGGGGCGTTGCCACCCATCGCATCGTGAACGACGAGCCGGTCAAGGCCGGCAAGAAGGGTGCGGACGCACCTGGCGCCGAGGGTGAGGTCGAGGGCAACTTCGACCCTGCCGCCGACATGCCGATGTATCGACCCGGTTTCGACTGGTTCGTGCTTCGGGTTGCGAGCAACAAGGAGTCGAGCGTTCGCGAGACCCTGCTTCGCAAGGTTCAGATCGAAGGCATGGAGCACCTCGTCGGCCGCATCATGGTGCCGACCGAGAAGACCCAGTCGATCAAGGCCGGTGCCCGTCGAGTGACCGAGACCAAGCTCTACCCGGGCTACGTCTTCGTCGAGATGTCGCTGGAGTCCGACGGTCGCATCCCGCAGGACGTCTTCTTCCTCATCAAGGAGACGACCGGCGTGGGTGACTTCGTGGGCACCGCGGGACGTCCGACCCCGATGGCGGCGCACGAAGTCGAGAAGATGCTCTTCGACTCGCGGAAGCCCGACGAGACTCCGCAGGTCAAGATGGAGTTCGAGTCCGGCGACGCGGTCACGATCAAGGAAGGTCCCTTCGAGAACTACGAGGGCACCGTGGACGAGGTCCTGCCCGACAAGGGTCTGGTGCGGGTGCTGGTCACCATCTTCGGTCGTCAGGCCCCGGTGGAACTCGAGTACTGGCAGATCGCCAAGGCCGAGCAGTAGTTCGCCGAACACCATCGACTCTGTGGAGTCGAGTCTCCCGAACACCCCCGGGCTCGCGGTCCCTCGCCGGATTGCGAGCCCGGTCTTCATGCCGGGAGCGGTCCCCGCGGATCCGCTCTCCCCGGCCCATCGATCCGGTGATTGGCGGTTCAAGCCGATTCGGACCGATACAGTGCCGATCCGGTCCTTCCACTGGAGCCTGTCCCATGGAGCGAGCTTCGATGCCGCGTGGTCCCCTGTCGCGATTCTGCCGAGTACTGGGCCGGGTTCTGCCCATCGCCGTGATTGCCACGGTGTCCGCCTGCACCCCGTATTCGACCTACCCGCCGGACGACACCGGCGAGGCGCTGGTGCCGTGGATGTATCCGATGCCGCAGTTGATGTCGAAGTCGTTGCGAACGACCTACGACAAGACCGCTGGCGCCCTCGACACCGCGGATGGACTGCCCACGCTGGTCTATGCGATTCCCGCCGACATCAGCACCGGCGTCTGGCAGCAGGTCGGTGTCGACACGGGCATCGAAGGCGCCCGCCAGATGACCGAGGCGGACATGTTCCAGGGCACGCCGGTCTGGGCGATAGAGCAGATCCGCGTCCGGAACCTTCGGGCGGAGGTGGACGTCCTCTTCCCGGTGAACACCGGCTACGAACGAGCGACCGTGATCCTCGAGTCCGAGCCCTTCAAGCCCTTCAACGTGAAGTTCTTCCAGCGATGGCGGGTGCCGGTGGATCCGCCGGTCTACACCGGGCCGAAGGCCGAGGAGCCCGAAGTCGAGGCCGAGCCGCAGGTCGAGATCGAGGTCGAGGCGGAGGCCGTCGAGGTCTCGGAAGCGCCCCCGGCCGAAGGCTGACCTTCGCCATGGGCATCCGGGAGGGTCTCCGGAGCGAACCGAGCGTGGCCACCGCCATTCCTTCGGCTTCGACGACCCCCGAGAGGCATCATGTCCAACTCATCGACTCGATCCCGCCATGACGCTCCCCGACGCATCGTCGTCGGGATCACGGGCGCCAGTGGGGCGGCCTACGCCGTCCGGGTCATCGAGTTGCTCGCGGCTGCGGAGGTCGAGGTCCATCTGGCCTGCAGCGATCTGGGCCGCCGTCTCCTCGCCGAGGAGATGGGGATCAACCGGCTCGACCCGGAGCGTCTGAGCGGAGGACGACCGGACCGACTGGTCATTCATCCAGGCAACGACGTCGGAGCGGCCTGTGCGAGCGGCTCCTTCCGACACGATGGCATGGTCGTGGTCCCCTGCTCCAGCAGCACGCTCGCCAAGATCGCCCATGGCATCAGTGACAACCTCGTCCAACGGGCAGCCCAGGTCACCCTCAAGGAGCGCCGGCCGCTGATCCTCGCGCACCGGGAGAGTCCGATCGGTCTCTCGGAGATCGACGCCATGCGGCAGGCCACGCTTTGCGGCGCGATCGTCACCCCGCTCTCGCCGGGGCTGTACCTCGGACCGAGGACGATCGGCGATCTGGTGGACTTCATGGCGGGTCGCATCCTCGATCTCCTGGGCATCGAGCACGATCTGGCCATCCGTTGGGAGCAGACGCTCGCGGATCGGAAGTCCGGAACCGCTCCCGAGGCCTGAGCGCCGTGGTGATGACCATGGGCCAAGGTCCGGAAAGTTGTGTTCGAAGCGGCAAATTTCGCCCAATCCACCTGACTCGAACTTGCCGCGACTTGCCCCGGTGACATGGTGGAGAGTCGAGAACTGGCTGGTTGGGGAACTCGCCGGTTCAAGAAGACGACATTCCGGGGGGTCGTTGGGAAGGGGTTTCCACGACACATTCCAGACATGAATCACCGTGATCTGGTGCACGGTGCTTACGGGCCTTCAAGCAAGGTCTCGTTCCTGATGTCGCGTTGATCGCGGCTCGTGCGAGGCCTGACGAGAGGGGGAGCGATATTCCCTCTGCCCCGACCGCCCTGCCCAGAAGCTTCGCGCTGTGGACAGGGCGGTCTCTTTCATTTGAGCGCTCGGAATGGCCCTTCGGGCCACACCTCGCTTTCGTGATCTCGGTCGGCGCAGCGTGGACGGCGAGCGGAGCTCGCCGTGACGGCTGCGCAGGCACGTTCTGACGCGTGGGTTTCAGGCTGGGGCGGCGGGTGTTGCTCGCCTCATCTCCTGCTCACCTGATCTCCTGCTCTCGCCGAAGGCG
>CAYZSH010000207.1:0-5259 GCA_964481025.1 uncultured Isosphaeraceae bacterium | reverse complement strand
CGGGATCGCATCCTCGCCAAGTGCCGCGAGCGCAACCTCATCGACGACAGCCGTCGCCCCGAGGACATCCCCGATCACGAGGTGTACAACTTCATCTTCCTGCCCGGTTTCTCGACCGCGGAGAAGATCACCGACATCTCCGGCCGCGGCGTCGGCATGGACGTGGTTCGTCGGAACATCGAGGCGTTGCGTGGCAGCGTGGAGATCCGCTCGACCCCAGGTCGCGGCTCGGTCTTCTCGATGCGACTGCCGCTGACCATGGCGATCATCGACGGCATGGTGGTCCGCGTCGGATCGCAGCGCTACGTCATCCCCACGCTCTCGATCGAGCAGTCGTTCCGCCCCACGCCCGGCCAGTTGTCGTCGGTGCTCGGCCGCGGCGAGATGGTCGAGGTGCGGGAGAAGCTCCTGCCGATCCACCGGCTCAACCGCATGTTCGATCTCCGCGAAGGCGCCGACTCGCTCGACGACGGACTTCTCCTCGTGCTCGAGGCCGGTGGTCGTCGTGCCGCGATCCTGGTCGACGAGATCCTCGGCCAGCAGCAGGTCGTCATCAAGCGTCTGGGCGACGGCACCGTGCCGACCCACGGCGTCTCCGGCGGCGCCATCCTCGGCGACGGTCGCGTCGCCCTCATCCTCGATCCCAATGCCATGGTGGAGGGTGCGGTCGCCGCGGCGGCCTGACCTCCAGTCATCCTCCTTCCACGGAGCCACTCATGTCCGTCACCAACGATCGTCCGACCAGCGAAGACACCGACCTCTCGGGCGAGGAGAAGATCCTCGCGTTCTGCCTCGGCTCCGAGGACTACGGCCTCGAGATCCTCAAGGTCCGCGAGATCATCGGCCTCATCGACATCACCCCGCTTCCCCGCACGCCCGACTACGTCAAGGGCGTCATGAACCTGCGTGGCCGCATCATTCCCGTCATCGACCTCCGACTGAAGTTCGGGCTCCCCGCCGCCGAGGCGACCAAGGAGACCTGCGTGATCGTGGTCGAGGGTGGCAGCGACGACGAGCGCACCACCATGGGGGTGGTGGTCGACAGCGTTCGCGAGGTGCAGGACATCCCGCGGAGCGCGATCGAGGAGGCGCCGGCCTTCGGCTGCGACATCCCGCTCGACTACATCCAGGGCATGGGCAAGGTGAAGGATCGCGTCGTGGTGCTGCTCGACAGCGCCCGCGTGCTCTCGACGAGCGAGATGCGGGCGATCACCAACGCCGCCACCGCCGCCGAGAGCGGCGGCGAGCCCGTCCGCGTCGCCGCCTGACCGAGTCGTTCCACCACAGGACCCACGCCATGTCCACCCTCGCCGAAGACCGCTTCCAGCGCATCGCCACCTTCGCAAAGAGTCGCTGGGGGCTCGACCTCACCGAACGCAAGCGTCCGCTGGTCGCCAATCGACTCGCGTCCTTCCTTCGGAAGTCGAAGCAGTACGAGTCCGTCGACGCCTACCTCGACCACCTCGAGCGCGGGGCGACCGAGGACGACATGCTCGTCTTCTTCGATCTGCTCTCGACGAACGTGACGAGCTTCTTCCGCGACCCGCAGCACTTCAACGTGCTCGATCGCCAGGTCTACCAGGCCCTCCGCCACGGCACCTCCACCCGACCGCAGCGTCGTCTGAAGCTCTGGTCGGCGGCGTGCAGCATGGGATGCGAGCCGTACTCGATGGCGATGCACGCCCTCGAACAGCTTCCTGCATCGGAAGGGTTCGACGTGAAGATCCTCGCGACCGATCTTGCGGGCAGCGTGCTCCGCAAGGCCGAGGAAGGCGTCTACACCGCGGATGTCAGCGACAAGCTGACGCCCGAGCGCCGCAAGCGGTTCATGGAGCCGGTCGCGGGCGGCACCGATCTCCGAGTGCGCCGCGAGGTGCGCTCGATGGTGACCTTCAAGAGCCACAACCTCATGGACCCGCCTCCCTCCGGTGGTCCCTTCGACGCGATCTTCTGCCGCAACGTGATGATCTACTTCGACCGGCCGACCCGGGAGAAGCTCGTCAACCGTCTCGCCTCGGTGCTTCGCCCGGGCGGGATTCTCGCGGTGGGCAGCGCCGAGACGCTGAGCGGCATCGATGCGCCGTTGCAGCCCCTCGCCGCCAGCGTCTACGTCCGCTGAATCGAACCGGGAGTCGTTCCGTGCCCCAACCGGCCTCATCCATTCCGATCCCACGCCCGCTCAACGCACCGAAGTTGACCGTCGGCGTGGCCGATCTCCAGGCCACCGGCGACCGAACCATGCGGATCATCACGCATGCCCTCGGCTCGTGCATCGGCGTCACCGCCTGGGACCCGCGAACACGGGCCGCCGGGATGCTTCACTACATGCTGCCCGAATCCAAGGTCAGTCCGGACAAGGCGGAGCGTCAACCCGCGATGTTCGGCGACCTCGGCGTACCCCTGCTGCTGGAACGGATGAAGGCGCTCGGCGCCGATCCGAAGCGGCTGGTGGTCTGCGCCGCGGGCGGTGCGGAGGTGGTCGCCGACGGCGGCACCTTCCGGATCGGCGCCCGCAACCGCACGATCCTCCGCAAGCTCGCGTGGAAGCACGGACTGCTGCTCGCGGCCGACGACACCGGCGGAAACTTCAGCCGCACCCTCACGATCGATGCCGAATGCGGAACCGTGCGGATCCGCATGCAGGGAGAGGAGCGCACGCTGTGGGCTGCCTGACCGACATCGCTTCCACCCTCGACCGACTGCCTCCCCTGCCCGCCGCGGCGACGCGGCTGCTGCAGGTGCTCGGGGCACCCGACGCCGATCTCGACGAAGCGGTCCGCATCATCCGGACCGACGAGTCGCTCACCGCCTCGGTGCTCCGCGCCGCGAACTCCGCGGCGCTCGGCGCCCGCGGCCGAACGCTCGACCTTCGGGCCGCGGTCGTGCGACTCGGGGCCCGCGCCGTCTCGCATCACGCGCTCGAACTTGCGGCGGCCCCCGCCTTCCGCGACGCCGGCATCGCGTTCGACGTGCGACGCGGCGAACAGTGGCGAGCGGCGATCGGCGGCGCCCGCGCAGCCGAGGAGCTCGGAGCCCGCTGCGGTGCCGAACCCGAGCGATGCTTCGTCGGCGCCCTGCTGCGAGACATCGGCCGACTCGCCTTCGACCTGCACCGCAAGCAGCACGGCTGGGAGCTCCCGCGGCCCGATGGCGAGGAGGAGTTCGTCGCCTTCGAGCAGCGGATCTTCGGGGTCGATCACGCCACGCTCGGGGCGGAACTCGCCACCCGTTGGGGACTCCCCTCCGAGGTCTGCGCCGCGATCAGATATCACCACCGCCCGCCCGCCCGCGACGAGGGCGGAAGCGTGCTGCTCGACGTCGTGCATCTCGCCGATGCCGCGGCGCGGTTCGCCGGACTCGGACTCGGGTCCGACGGCCTGCTCTATCCCGTCTCGAACGCCGCGATGGAACGCCTCGGCGTCGATCGCGACGATCTTGAACGACTCGCCCTCGCCGCCGCCGTCGCGGTGTTCCAGCTCGAAGCCGAGCTTGGTGGCGACGAGGACGACGTCCCGTCCCGTTCCGATTCACATGCCAGCGCCGAGGGATCGGCGAGGAGGACCGCATGAACTGCAACGTGCTCGTCGTGGACGACTCGCCGGTGCTGCGTGCCGCGATCCGGAAGGTCGCGAAGCTCGCCGGCGTCGAGGAGGACCAGATCTTCGAGGCCGGCAACGGTCAGGAGGCGCTCGACGTCCTGGAGACGGTCTGGATCGATCTCGTCCTGCTTGATCTCAACATGCCCGTGATGGACGGCGAGGAGTTCGCCCGCCGCGTGCGACAGAACGACGATCTCGCGGACGTCGCGATCGTCGTCGTGAGCACCGAGGCCAACCGCGAGCGGCTCGACCGGATGCGGGCGCTCGGCACCCTCGAAGTCCTGCACAAGCCGTTCGAGCCGGAGGATCTCCGGCGCATCATCGGAACCGTGATCGGAGTGGCACCATGAGCGAATCCCGTCCTGACGATCTGGACCCCGTCCGCCTTGCGAACCTCGCCATCGATGCGCTCGAGCGCACCGCGATGGTCATCGCCGACATCGCCGACGAGGACGACGCGGCCCTGCTGCCCCCGCTCGAAGAGGCGGCCTGCGTGGACTACGAGGGCCCGTGCCGGGGTCGAGTCTGGATCGCGGCGAGCGATGGCTTCGGCGCGTCGGTCGCGGCCAGTCTGCTCGGCATCGACCCTTCGGAGGTGCCCGCCGATCAGGCGGGCGCGATGATCGACGAACTCGCGAACATCCTCGGCGGATCGGTCATCCTCGATCTCGGTGGCGACGACTGCCCCTTCCGACTCGGACTTCCGCGTCGCTGCCCCACCGGGGATTGTCCGACCGGCGACCAGTGCACGCGGATCGTCCTCGACGCCGAGGGCGAACGGCTCGAAGTCCGCTGGCAACCCCTCGCCGCCTGAATGACCGAACCGGAGCGAGACCGATGACGGCCGATGCCACCATCCTGATCGTGGATGACTCCGCCCTGGTGCGGCAGGTCCTCAAACGAGATCTTGAAGCGAGACCGGGGGTCACAGTGATCGCCACCGCGCCGGATCCGTTCATCGCGCGGGAGAAGATCAAGAAGCACTCGCCCGACCTCGTGGTGCTCGACCTCGAGATGCCGCGGATGGACGGACTCACGTTCCTCCGCAAGCTCATGAAGTACGACCCCCGCTCGGTGGTCATCTGTTCATCGATGACCCCCCGCGGGTGCGATCTCGCGATGCAGTGCCTCGAAGCGGGCGCGCTCGAAGTCGTCTGCAAGCCGGGCGGGTCGTTCTCGATCACCGACCTCGGGGCGCAGATCGCGGACCTCGCCCGCAACGCCGCGCGTCGAGGTCGGCTCACGGCCCGGCCCGCGCCCACGGCGACGGCGGCGACGACGTCGTCCATCGCCACGCCCTCGCCGTCGCGTCGTTCGCTCTCCGCATCGGGCGATCGAATCATCGCGATCGGCGCCTCGACGGGCGGCACCGAGGCGATCCGCACGGTGCTCTCGACGATGCCCGCGGACTCGCCGCCGATCCTGATGGTCCAGCACATGCCGCCCGGATTCACCAAGGCGTTCTCGGAGCGGCTCGACAAACTCTCCGCGGTCTCCGTCAAGGAGGCCGAGGACGGTGACGAACTCCGTCCGGGGCTCGCGCTCCTCGCACCCGGCGACCGTCATCTCTCGATCGTGCGGTCACCCGGCGGATGGCGGGCCCGCGTGCAGGACGGCCCGCGGGTCAAGCGTCACAAGCCGAGCGTCGAGGTGCTCTTCG
>CAYZSH010000206.1:0-5286 GCA_964481025.1 uncultured Isosphaeraceae bacterium | reverse complement strand
TCCGGGGGAGCTGTCGCCGAAGGCGACTGAGGGGGCCGCTCCGTTGACTCAAGAAACGGTGAGGGTGGGATTCGAACCCACGATGACCCGGAGGCCATGCCGGTTTTCAAGACCGGTGCGTTCAACCGCTCCGCCACCTCACCAGGTGCTCGGCGACGCCCGCGTGGGGCCCTCGCCGGGCGGGCATGGTACGGGACTCGATCCGGCGTCGTGGCCGGAGGCGGCGCCCGACCATTCCTCGACAAAAACGACACCGCCCCCGTGGGGAGACGGCGGGGGCGGATGTCGGATCGGGGGGCCAATGACCGGAGGCCAGAGGGCCGATGCTGTTCACGGCGGGCCGGAAGGGCTCGCGTCGTCGAACTCGGGAAAACCTCCTGTTCCCGGGCTCGGCGACATGAGACTGTTCGAGCGAACGGGCCCGAAGGTTCATGGGGTTCTTGCCCCAGGTGTCCCCCAGGTGGCCCCGGGGGCCTCTGGCCGTGGCCGATCGGCCGTGTCCCGCTTCCGCTCCGGCTCAGAGCAGCAGGTCGGCTCGGGCTTCGAGGATGCTGTCGGGGTCGAGGAGTTTCGCGACCAGACCGGTCCAGCCGGTCTGGTGCATCGCCCCGCATCCTCTGCCGGTGTCGCCGCAGAAGTACTCCGGGAACGGCAGGTGGTCGCGCCAGGCCGGCGTGAGGTATCGCGGGTCGTCGCCGAAGATCGGTCGTCGTCCATCCGCATCGGGCAGGAACAGCGAGACGAGCCGCCGTCGCAGCAGATCCGCCGCGTCGAGGATGCTCACCAGTCGGCCGCTTCCGACCGGCACCTCGATCCGGAAGTCGTCGCCGTAGTAGTGGTGGAACTTGAGCATCGCCTCGAGCAGCAGCACGTTGACCGGGAACCAGACCGGTCCTCGCCAGTTCGAGTTGCCTCCGAAGACCCGCGTCCGGCTTTCCGCGGGTTCGTAGTCGACCCGCACGCCTCGGCCTGCGAAATTCATCTCGAACGGCATCGCGAGATGCTCGCGACTCACGCTGCGGATCCCGTGCGGCGAGAACATGCGTGATTCGTCGAACGCCACGCGCAACAGTGCCTTCATGCGGTGTCCGCGAAGGAGCGAGAGCAGGCGGCGCTCGCCGTGGCCCCGCACCGACCAGCGGCTCACGAGGGTCGCCAGATCCGGCCGACTCGCGAGCACGCCTTCGACCTGACGACCGAAGTGCGGGAGTTCGCGAAGCAGCTCCGGTTCGATCGTCTCGACCGCGAGCAGCGGAATGAGCCCGACCAGCGAGTAGATCCGCATCGGATGCACGCCTTCCTCGGGATCGACCAGCACGTCGAAGTAGAACTCGCCCTGCTCGTCCCAGAGTCCGGTGCCCGAGTGCGCGACCGAGGTCATCGCCTTGGCGATCTCGAGGAAGTGCAGCAGGAACTTGCAGGCGAGGTCCTCGTAGACCGCGTCGTGCCGCGCGAGTTCCAGCGCGATCCGCATCATCTTGAGCGCGAACGTCGCGACCCAGCTCGTCGCGTCGGCCTGCTGCAGCCGCCAGCCTTCGGGGAGCGGGGCGCTGCGGTCGAACGCGCCGATGTTGTCGAGTCCGAGGAAGCCGCCCTCGAAGATGTTGTGGCCCTCGGCGTCCTTGCGGTTCACCCACCAGGTGAAGTTGAGCAGCAGCCGGTGGAAGACCGTCTTCAGGAAGTCGAGATCGCCGTCGCCGCCGGTTCGATGCTTCTCGATCTGGAACGTCCGCCACGTCGCCCAGGCGTGCACCGGCGGGTTCACGTCGCCGAGCGCCCACTCGTATGCGGGCATCTCGCCGTTGGGGTGCATGTAGCGATCCTTCACGAACATCCGGAGCTGGTCCTTCGCGAAGGCGGGATCGATCGTGGCGAAGGTGACCGCCTGGAACGCGCTGTCCCAGGTCGCGTACCACGGGTACTCCCACGCATCGGGCATCGAGACGATGTCGTGGTTGCGGATGTGCCGCCACTCGTGATTGCGGCCGTTCTTGTGACCTCGCGGCGGTGGCGGCTGGCCAGGATCGCCGTCGAGCCACGCACCCACGTCGTAGCCGTAGTACTGACAGCTCCAGATCATGCCCGCGTACGCCTGCCGCAGCGTGCGTCGCGACTCGTCGCACTCGCACTTCGCGTCGTGCTCGGCATGGAACGCGTCGCACTCGGCGATCCGCCGCTCGAAGACCTCGTCGAAATCACGGAAGTCGACCGGACTTCCCGCCCGGGTGAAGCGGAGCCGGATGACCGTCTCGCCGCCCGCGGGAATCTCGCGCACGTGATGGAGTCCGACCTTCGTGCCGGTGTTGGCGGGGTTCGTCGCGTCGGGTCGCCCGTCCACGATCGCATCGTGAAGCGCGTCCTTCGGGTACGGCGTGACGGCGGCCGCCCCGAACACCCGCGGCACGTTGGTCTCGTTCTCGCAGAAGAGGCACGCGGGTGCGTCGGCGCTTCGAAGTCGGTACTCGCCGAGATCGTGATGCTCGGCGATCACCGAACCGTCGTCGTCGAGCCGAAGCGACGGCTTCGGCGGCGGATCGGTGCCCCATGACCAGTCGTTGCGGAACCAGAGTTGCGGCACGAGGTGGATCGTCGCGGTCTCGGGCCCGGCGTTCACCACGCGGATCCGCAGGCAGATGTCCTCGGGCGATGCCTTCGCGTACTCGACGTACACGTCGAAGTAGCGGCTCTCATCGAAGATGCCGGTGTCGGTCAGTTCGTACTCGGTCTCGGTGATCGGCCGCGTGGCGTTGCGTTCCACGAGGTCCTCGTAAGGAAACGCCGCTTGGGGATAGCGATAGAGCATCCGCAGGTACGACGCGGTCGGCGTGGCGTCGAGGTACCAGTACGCTTCCTTGACGTCCTCGCCGTGATTGCCCTCGGCGTTCGTGAGTCCGAAGAGACGCTCCTTCAGGATGCGGTCGCGGCCGTTCCACAGGGTGAGGCCGAGACAGAGATTCGCGTGTCGATTGCAGATTCCCGCGAGTCCGTCCTCGCCCCAGCGATACGCGCGGCTTCGAGCGTGCTCGTGCGGAAACGAATCCCACGCCGATCCGTCGGGCGAGTAGTCCTCACGCACCGTTCCCCATTGGCGTTCGCTCAGCCACGGACCCCACTTTCGCCACGCGAGACTCGCACCGTCGGTGCGTTCGAGTCGACGCCGTTCGTCGTCGCGAAGAGGAAGGTCGGAGTTTGGCATGGAGGAAGGTGGGGAGCGTGAAGAATGGAGAATGGCGGGGCCTGGGGTCAGGCGAGGGCCGCGGGATCCCGGTCGTGGGCGAGATCGTGGACGATGCGGAGTCCGCAGAGGATCTCGCCGACGCTCCACGCCTGCGTGAGGCAGCCGCCGGGAGCGTGGGGGGCGGTGCCGTCGTGCACTTCGGCGAGGCCGCCGAGACCGCGGCGACCGACTTCATGCACGAACGGCGCGAGCAGCGATCGCAGGGCTTCGAGATCGTGATGCACGCGCCAATGCGTCCGCAGGAACGGGCCCAGCAGCCACGGCCAGCTCGTGCCCATGTGATACGCGGCGTCCCGGGACGCCTGGTCACCGTGGTATCGCGGCTGATAGCGATCATCGCCGGGGCCGAGCGTCCGCAGCCCGAACGGCGTGCGCAACTCGCGATCGCAGATCGCCAGGACCGACGCCGCCCGCTCGCCGACGACCGGCGGGTGGGCGCAGCCGGTCGCAAGCAACTGGTTCGGGCGCAGCGATCCGTCGAAGTCGTGCGGACCGTCGATGACGTCCGCGAGGTAGCCGTGCGCGGGCATCCAGAACTTGTCGAACGAGGATCGGATCCGATCCGCGGCGGCCGCGGCCCCGTGATCGTCCTCCCCGAAGTGTGCCGCGAAGATCTCCCGCCATCGGAAGGCCGAATGCAGCAGGCCGTTGAGTTCGACCGCCTTCCCGGCCCGGGGGGTCACGACCTTCCCGCCGATGCGAGCGTCCATCCACGTCAACTGCAGACCATCCTCGCCCTGTTCGAGCAGGCCGTCGGTCGGATCGATGCGGATTCCGTGTCGCGTGCCCGCGCGATGCGCTTCGAGGATCGCGTCGATGGTCGGCAGCACCGACCTGAGAAACGCATCGGCGTCGCTCGCGCCGTCCTTGCCCGTCTGCGAGGCCCGCCATGTCCGCCCGATCGCCTCGATGAACAGGAGCGCCGCGTCGGCGGTGTTGTACTCGGGTTCGTGGCCGTGGCCGGGGAAGCGGTTCGGGAGCATGCCGTCCCGCTCGAAGCCCGCATACGTCCGCAGGATCTCGCGGGCGACCTCGGCGCGACCGGTCGCCAGGCACAGACCCGGCAAGGCGATCATCGTGTCGCGACCCCAGTCGGCGAACCATGGATAGCCCGCGATGATCGAGGCTCCGGTTCCGCCGTCGATCGGACGGGTGACGATGAATCGGTCCGCCGCTTCCACCAGCACCGACAGCAGCGGGTCCGTGTCGGCGGCATCGGCTTCAGCACGAGAGAGCAACGCCTGCCGCCGTGATGCCTCCTCGGCGAAGACGTCGCGACCGCGGAAGTCGAACGCGACGCTCTCGCCGCACGCGATCTCGATCCGCAGGACGTCGCCCTCGGCGAGTTCCGCCCGGACCTCGCCCAGCAGAAGGTGATCGTCCACCGCGTCGTATCCGCGAGCGGCCTCGGTATCGAGGCGATAGCCGCGGTACCACGACAGCGCGGCGCCGCCGGCCGCATCTTCCAGTCGGCCGCGGTTGGTGCGGACCGCGACCGGCAGCGGGGCGGCGCCAGGAACCGGTGACGGCAGCGACAGTCGTCTCGTGATCGCGTCGTCCTCGGTGATGGTCGGACGCCAGGTCGCACCGGGCGTGAGGAAGTCGGCGAGTCGATGCCCGCCGACCGCCTTCACCGCGAGCCGCACCGGGCGGTCGGTCGCATCGACGCGGTACTCCGCGATGATCGCGTCGTGGCCGTGCGGCATGACGAGTCGACGTGAGATCCGGGTCCGGCCGACGAGCCAGACATGCTCGACGGCGCCGTCGATCAGGCGGCAGCGGATGAGGTGACGGTGGCCGAAGCCGGAGAGTCCCGAACTCGACCACACGTCGCTGGTGAGCGTGCAGTCATGATCGGCGGGGTCGTCCTCTGGATCCCGGTCGACGATCGCTTCGCGGTCGGGCGTCCAGAACCCGACGAGTCGTTCGTCGAACTTCGCGACCACGACGCTGCGAGTGTCGGGTGGCGCGGTCGCCGCCGCGAGCATCGCGTGGTAGCGACGATCGAGCGTGCCGGCGATCGAGCCGCAGGCGTAGCCGCCGCGACC
>CAYZSH010000205.1:0-5310 GCA_964481025.1 uncultured Isosphaeraceae bacterium | reverse complement strand
CAGTCCGCTGCTCGGACTGCAGGAGGAGGAGGCGATCGCCGTCGAGGACGGCGTGATCCGTTCGGGACGACTCGCGGGCAAGTCGATGTGGGCGGCGATCGGCGTGCTGGCGATTCCGGTGCTGCTGCAGCAGACGCTCACCGCCTTCGTCGGACTCGTGGACAAGATGCTGTCGGGAAGCCTGCCCGACGACATCGTCGTGCCCGCGATGGACGGCATCGGGATCGGGTCGTTCGTCGGCTGGTTCGTCTCGATCGCCCTCGGTGGACTCGGACTCGGCGGCCAGGCGCTGGTCGCCCGCGCGATGGGTCGCGGAGATCGCGACGAATCGCATCGTGCACTCGGCACCACGATGGCGCTCGGCGTCCTCTGGTCGTGCCTGGTCGGACTGGCGATGTGGACGCTGGTCGGCCCGCTCGCCCGCGCCACCGAACTCACGCCCGAGGCCGCGGTCTACGCGGTGCAGTATGTCCGCGTGATGGCCGTCGCGATGCCGTTCAGCGGCGTCATGATGGTCGGATCGATGTGTCTCTTCGGCGCGGGCGAGACCGTCAAGCCGAGCATCATCGCCGCGGCCGTGAACATCGTGAATCTCCTCGCGAGCTGGCTGCTCTCGGGTGTGGTGCTCACGCTTGGCGGCACGGAGATCCCGAATCCGAGCGGCATCGACCCGCACGACTGGGGCGTGCTCGGCATCGCGGGCGGCACCGCGGTCAGCTGGGCGTTCGGCGCCGCCGCGACGTGGTGGGTACTGCAGCGCGGCGTGAAGGATCTCCGACTCGAACTGCCGATGCTGCGGCCCGAGCGCGACATCGCGTGGCGCGTGGTGAAGGTCGGCATTCCGAGCTTCCTCGAGGGACTCTCGATGTGGGGCGTGAGCCTCTTCGTGCTCGCGTTCATCGGCGAGATCGCCACCCGGGCCGCGGCGGGCGATCCGTCGCTTGAAGCAGGCGGCCTCGTCGGGGCGCACATCATCACCGTGCAATGGGAGGCGTTCAGCTTCCTACCCGGCTTCGCGATGGGGACCGCCGCGGGCGCCCTCGCCGGTCAGTACCTCGGCGCCGGCAATCCGGGCATGGCCCGCAAGGCGATGGGCGCGTGCACGGTGCTCGGCGTCGTGATCATGACGCTCATGGGCGTCGCGTACATGACGCTCGGCGAGCCGCTCACCCGCATCATCAGCGACAATCCCGTCCACCTCGCGGAAGTGCCCCGGCTCCTCTTCATCTGCGGCACCGTGCAGGCGTTCTTCGCCCTCTCGATGGTGATCCGCCAGGGGCTCCGCGGCGTCGGCGACACCCGCTGGACCCTGCTCATCACGACCCTGTCGAGTTACGGGATCCGGCTTCCCGCGTGCTGGATTCTCGGCGTGCATCTTGAACTCGGGTTGGCAGGCATCTGGATGGGGCTGATGGGCGAAATCGTCATCCGCGGCGGGTTCTTCCTCGCCCGATTCCTGCACGGCGGCTGGGCCCGGATCACGGTCTGAACGCCGTGAAGATGCCGCCGGACGGCTACCATGCCCGGTTTCCCAGGGACGCGACCCACGATGATCGACCGACAGTCCGACCCGCACCCGACCGTCTCGCACCCCCGACCCGCGGTGCGCCCGGACGCCGACGTCCTCGATCCGGGGTTTCAGGATGCCCTGGTCTCGGGTGAGGCGCGACTGACCCCCGAGCAGGCCCTCGACGCGTGGCACCGCGTCCCGCTCGCGGACCTCGGACATCTTGCCGACCGCCGCTGCCGCGCCCTGCACGGTGACGAGATCCGCACCTACGTCATCGATCGCAACATCAACTACACGAACGTCTGCACCGCGAAGTGCACCTTCTGTGCGTTCCGCCGCGACCTCGACGACCACGACGCCTACACCCTCGAGTACGACGACCTGCTGCAGAAGGTCCGCGAGCTCGTCGCGATCGGCGGCACCCAGATCCTCATGCAGGGCGGCATGAACCCCGAGCTCCCGCTCGACTGGTATCTGGAACTGCTTCGGCGGATCAAGGGCGAGTTCCCGCAGGTCCACGTGCATGCGTTCAGTCCGCCGGAGTTCGTCGAGTTCGTGAACTTCTTCGACCCCGCCGGCGCGACGTTCAAGGACAAGGTCCGCACCGTCATGGAGCCGCTCGTCGAGGCGGGTCTCGATTCGGTGCCGGGTGGCGGCGGCGAGATCTTCGCAGACGCCGTCCGCCGCAAGATCGGACTCGGCAAGTGCACCGCCGAGGCGTGGCTCACGGTGATGCGGGTCGCGCACGAGCTTGGCCTGAACACGTCCGCCACGATGATGTTCGGGCACATCGAGGGGATCGGCGACCGCATCCACCACCTGGACATGGTGCGGCGCCGGCAGGACGACGCGATCGATGACCTCGCCGGTGACGGTGGCGGTCGCTATCACGCGTTCATCTCGTGGCCGTTCCAGCCGGATCACACGCCGCTCGGGCGACTCAAGGCCTGGGGCGAGGTCGAAGGCGACGACGTGTCGCAGCCGTTCCCCGGCGATGTCGTCGGCCTGCTCGACGGCACGGGCACCAAGGACCTGCATCCCGAGTTCGGACGGCGACTGCGGCTCGCCGGCGCGAACTCGTACCTCCGCACGCAGGCCCTCAGCCGCCTCTACCTCGACAACATCTGGTCGATCGGATCGAGCTGGGTCACGATGGGCCCGCACGTCGGACAGGTCGGACTTCGCTTCGGCGCGAACGACATGGGCTCGGTGATGATGGAGGAGAACGTCGTGAGTTCCGCGGGCACCACGCACTGCCTGAACGAGCCGATGATCTGCCGCCTGATCCGTGATGCCGGTTTCACGCCCGCGCAGCGCGACAACGACTACCGCGTGCTCAAGGCGCACTTCGGACCAAGCGCCCCGGATCTCGACGTCGACGACTGGTCAAAGTTCCGCGCCACGCGTCTGCACCAGCAGAACGCGGGTGACGGGGACGGGGCTGGCTGCGGCTCGCACTACGGGACGACCACCGGCGATGCGAGCGCGATCGTCGATCTCACGATCGGTGGTGGCGAGAAGTAGCGACTTCGCCGCCGGGAAGTGGTCAGGGGCCGTCCGTTCCTCGAAGCGTGAGATCGATCCACGCCTGCATCGACTCGACGGTGAGATCCTCGCCGACCAGGTTTCCGTCGCCCAGTCGATCGACGATCGCGTCGCGCACGCCGGACGCATCGATCGGCGGGAACGGCGAGACCGACGTACTCCCCCCGCTGAATCCGTCGTCCGTGAAGACGATCGTCAACGATCTGGCGTCCGGACTCAACGCGGCATGGAGCATGTATCCATCGTCGCGTCGCAGGATCAGTTCCCCCGCCTGACACCAGCCCGCGTAGCCGTTGCCGAGAAGATCGATCGTCTCCGCATTCGCGTCGAAGACCTGCGGCATCATCGCGGCGGCGGTCGCGGGGTCGGGAAGCGGCGAGACGCCATGGAACACGAACGCGGGATCACCCATCATGCCCGGCCCGGCGGCGAACGCGGTGGGGCCGGCGACGCCCGGTGCGGGTGCCACGCCCCCGCCGATTCCGGCGATCACCGAGACGAGGAAGATGACGTAGGCCGCGATCAGGATCGCCACCGGGGCCAGCACCGCGATCGTCGCCCGCAATCCGCTGACCGCCTGCGCCCCGGACACCACGAGGATCGTGCTCACGATCGCCCAGAGGCCACCGACCGTGCCGAGACAGTAGGTGCCGAGCAGCGGGACCGCGGCGAGGATCGACGGCCCGATGCCGAAGCCGACCGCCGCAATCGTGCGGTCGATGCCGCCACGAGTGGGTCCCCCGAGACGCAGCACACCGTGCACGATCGCGCCGAAGATCAGGAGCCCGACGATCGCGGCCAGGAAACCGCCGACGCCGGCGATCGCCATGAAGATGAGCGAGATGGGGATCGCCGCCCCGGCGGGACCGCCACCACCACCCCGCAGGTTCGCCATCATCAACCCGAAGATGACGCCGAAGGTCAGGGCCGTGGTGATCAGCACGATCGCCTGGACGGACACGAAGAACGCGATGCCCGAGCCCATGCCCATCGTCACGGGAAGTTCCCGGCCGAGTCGGGCCGGGGCCGTCATCGACCATCCCAAGGTCTTCAGAAATCGCTTGAACCACCCGATCGAGTCGTCGAACCACGGCGCCCGCCCCGGATGCACCGCGTCCTCGTGGCTTCCACCCTCGAGCGGTCGGACCACGCATTCCGATTCATCGATCCGTGTCCCGCACCCCACGCAGTCGAACGATCGCGGCTGGAGGTGCCCTCCCTCACCGTCGCCGTAGTACGCCTGATCGCAATGCGGGCAGCAGAACCGGACCGCGTTCGATCGGAACTGGTGCGATGTCGGGTCGAACGGTTCACCACACTCCGGACACGGCCCCGGCTTCAGATCCCAGAGCGGGTACTCGCACTTGAGGCAGCGCATGAGGGATCTCCTTCAGGATCGGGGTCTGGGTCGGGGCCGACTCAGTCCTCGGGACATCCCTCGGCGATGCGACGACGGAACTCGGCGATGCATGCCTTGGTGACCGGGCCGACGGTGCCGTCGCCGATCACGGTGTCGTCGATCTTCGTCACGCCGATCACCTCGGCGGCGGTCCCGGTCAGGAAGACTTCGTCGGCGGAGAGCAGTTCGTCGAGCGGGAAGACCGCCTCCTCGACCTCGTAGCCGCAGGCCGGGGCGATCTCCTTGATGACGAATCGTCGCGTCACGCCGTGCAGGATGCCGGTCGAGGTGCTCGGGGTCAGGATCCGACCGTCCTTGATCGCGAAGATGTTGTCACCGGTGCACTCGGAGACCTGCCCGTCGGTGTTGAGCATGATCGCCTCGAGCACCCCGGCGTCGATCGCTTCGATCTTCGCGAGGATGTTGTTGAGGTAGTTGAGGCTCTTGATCCGCGGGTCGAGGCACGGAATCGGGATCCGCGGCCGCTTCGCGACGATGACGTGCATCCCCTGCTCGTAGAGCTCCTCGGGATAGAGCTGGATCTTGTCCGCGATGATGATCGTGCCCGGCGTCGGGCACTTGAAGGGATGCAACCCGAGGGTGCCGACCCCGCGGGTGAAGATGAGCCGGATGTAGGCGTCCTGCAGGTCGTTCGCCGCCATGGTCTCGCGGATCGCGTCCTCCAGTTCCTCCATGTCGTAGGCGGGCGTCAGCCGGATGAGCGACGCCGACTCGTACATGCGGGCGAGGTGCGACTTGAGCTTCAGGATCCGGCCGCCGTAGGCCCGGATGCCCTCGAAGCAGCCGTCCCCGTAGAGGAGGCCGTGGTCGTAGACCGAGACCGTGGCCTCGGACT
>CAYZSH010000204.1:0-5348 GCA_964481025.1 uncultured Isosphaeraceae bacterium | reverse complement strand
AGGCCGAGGCGATCTTCGCCGAGCGGACCCCGAGCGATCGCGAGCGATGGAATCCCGTCTACGAGCCTCCGTCGCCACCCGTCACGCCGTCGACATCCGCGGCGAGCGATCGACCGATTCCGGAGGGTGCGTGGCGCTGGACGGGCGAAGGCGATCGCGCGAATCCACGTGACCCCGCGAACTGGAGCGCTCCCGTTGGCGTCGGCGTGGCGACGACGCTCGCGGGCGATGCGCCGATCGAAGCGTGCCTCGTCGTCGAACTTGGAGCCGCTGAATCGCTCGAGTGGCCGACGATCGACCTTGCCGAAGCCGGCGGTCTGGTGCTGGTCTCCGGCACGATCGCGGGGCCGCGGGCCGGCCTGCGTGGCGGCTTCGTCGAAGTGCGAGGCGGCATGCTCGAGCGTCAGTTCCTGCTTCGAAGCCGGGCGACGGTCGACGCCGGCGCGACGCTTCGCCTCACCGGGCCGCATCTGCCGCTCAATGGCGCGACGGTTCGTCTCGAACGCGACGCCACGCTCGAACTGACCGATCTCGACGAGACTGCCGCGCGATCGCGCGTGCTGAACCGCGTCGAGTCGAGCGGCGAGATTGAGATCGTTCAAGGAACCGGTCGACCTCTTGTCCTGCGACTCCGCTGAAGCGCATCAAGAACTGGACGGTGATTGCGATTCGGCCAGGCTTGCCGCGGTTCTCCTCACGCCATCGAGGTAGAGGATGGCATCCCTCGGAAGCGATCGCTCCCATAAAGCGCAGACGCCCAACAAGGTCGGGCAACTTGAGCGTCTCGCTCGCGTCCATCGGCGTCGCTTTGAGGCCGATCGTCGGGTCGATCCCGCTGCCGAGGTCATGCCCGCTTCGCCGTGAGCCGACGCACGGCGAGCCTGACGCTTGAGCCGCCCCGCGACGATCAGTACGCTTCCAAAGTCAGGGGGTCCGGGAAGCTGACCCCAATTCGATCCGGAGTCGCCGCGTCGCAGCCCTGTGATGGCGGCAAGGAGCCACAGGTCATGCTCAGACCATTCTGCGTCGCTGGTCTCGCGTTGTCTCTTGTCGGCTGCGCGAGCAGCGACAAGTCGACCTCGCAACTCTCGAATCACTGGAGCAACGCCAAGTTCGGCGCGCCTGCCGAGGCGGGGCTCTCGCCCGACGCGACGCAGGCCGCCGCGAACGCGCGGATCCTGGCCGATGTTCCCGCGAAGACCGTGAGCCTGGATGCGGTGGTGATGACGGCTCGGGCGCCGCTCTACGAGTCGCCGTCGGCGACGTCGAGGCTCTTGGGCACGGTCGTCCAAGGCGGCACGGTCAAGGTCGAGGAGGCTCTCCTCTGGTACCGCTTGCCGGATCAGTGGCACGGAAGCCGGTGGGGAGAGCAGGACGGACTGCTTCCCACGTGGGCCAAAGTGAATGCCAATGGAAACACCGGCTTCACTCCTTGGCGATGCCTCGGCGACTCCTTGAAGGATCCGGCGAAGGTTGAGCGAGGTGCTCTGGCGGTCGATGGCGACACGCTCGAGTCTTCCCGCAAGAACTTCAGCGAGAAGAAGACCAAGGATGAGAAGCGTCGGCTTGCTCGGGCCACCAAGGGCATGGCCGGCGGCGAGATTGCCCAAGCCGATCCGGACTTCGAGTCGCTGAATGAGTTCATGCTGGTGTCGAACGTGGACCTCACGAAGCTGACAGAATCCCCCGAGGGCCTCGAGATCGACTTCAAGAATCCCTCACCTGCGGAGGAGTTCTTCGTCGGTCGTGTTTCGGCGGCGAGAATCCTCGGTGCTCAGTCGGCGTTCGATCCAGCACATCCGCTGACCGCGTATGTGCGAGGTGTCGGGAACCGCGTTGCCGCCAACAGCACCATCCCGCGTCCCTATGGCGACTGGATCTGGATCGTCGTCGAGGAGCTGGACGAGCGAAACGCATTTGCCCTCTCCGGGGGTTTCGTGTTCATCACGACCGGCATGCTCGACTTCCTCGCCAACGAGGATGAACTGGCCGCGGTACTCGCGCACGAGGTGGCCCACGTCGAGCAAGGCCATCCGATGGACGCGATCTTCCGCGCGAACAACGCGGACGAGGCGGACAAGACGTCGGACGATACTTGGGGCTTCCTGAAGCAGGGGGCAAGCGTTGCAAGCGCGGCCGGGGTCGATGGCGCCGACGATGTGCAGAAGGGCATGGAGGTCGCCGAGGCGGTTGATGCCGCACTTGGAATTCGTGCGGCGATCTTCGATGGAATCATGCAGGGCTACGACCAGCCTGCCGAGACCGAGGCGGATGGTCGCGGCATCACCCTGACGGCTGCCGCGGGATACGACCCCCGATCGATGGCGGCGGTGATCACCCGCATGGTCGAGGCGGGCGTGGCGCTTCCGGAGTCTCACTACTCGCCGAAGCGGAAGCCGCAGGTCATCACCTTGACCGAGGTGTTCCTTCAGCCCGATCCGCAGGCGCCGCGCCCGGACCTGACCCCACAGCCTGACAGTGCCGCCGCGGCGAAGTACCGCGGCACGGTCGATGCGGCGATGCGGGAAGTTCCGTCGGCACGTACCGAGCCCGAGGTCTGACGGAGTCCTCCACGCAGCGCTGGGGCGCCCGTCTCCGACCGTGAGACGGGCGCCCCGATTCAACTGATTCAGCGGTCATCCCTCCGAGAGGATTCCGGCCATGACCGAAGGTGCATCCGATGAGTCGTGCGGTCCCGACGTCGGCGGCAGGCTGGCCGCGATCGACGACAGCCTGAAGAAGCTCGCGAAGTATTTCACCCCCGAGGAGGAGACCAAGCGGGTCAATCGACTGCAGAAGGCGATGATGGTCGGCGGCAGCTGGATCATCGCGCTCGGCGGCGGCATTCTCGGCTCGTGGGAGCTCATCGACTTCCTCCTCGAACGGGCAGAGGTCCGTGCCACGGCGGGGGCCTACGCCGAAGTCGCGGAGCGGCTCTACTTCGACGACAACAATCCCGAGGCGGCGATCGTCTTCGTTGACAAGGCGCTCGAGATCCTGCCGAACACGCCGGAGTATCTCAGGCTGCGGTCCTTCATCGAGGGCCTGCGGATCACCAAGGACCTCAGCAACCGCGATCGGCCACTCACACAGGAAGAAGTCGACGGCGCGTTCACCGCCAAGGGCGAGGCGGACCTGCTCGTGGTGCTCGATCCTCGCTCCTCGCAGGGCCACTTCCTCACCGGCCAGATCTATGCGGCGCTCGCCGAGGAGACGGACGTCTTCGGCGACTCGTCGGTCGATCCGGAGATGTCCGCGCGGGCGGAGCGGTCCCTTCGATCCGCCTTCGAGATGGATCCGTCCAACTCCTTCACGCTGGTTCGGATTGCGCAGGTCGAGGCGCAGCGCGGCGATCTCGACGGCGCAATCGAGACGCTCGCCGAGGCGTTGCGTCTCGATCCCGAGAGCAAATGGGCCCTGCTGTGGACCGGCGTGCTTCGGTGGTCCCGTTTCTCGTGGGACGGCGATCCGGCCGATGCCGAGGCCGCGACCGCCGCGTTCGAGAAGGCGATCGCAGTCGATCCGCGGTTCGATCTGGCGTGGCTCAACGTCGCCAAGACCCGAATCTACGAGCCTGACTATCGCGACCTCGGCAAGGCCCGAGAGGAGTTGCGCCGCGCGTTGGCGATCAATCCCGATCTGCACGAGGCGCTTGCGGACCTGAGCTACACCTGGGGGCTCGAGAACCGTTACGAGGTCGGGCTGGTCTATATCGATCAGGCCGTCGAGCTCGATCCATCGAGGGTCCGCTATCGACTCGACCGGGCCGTGCTGCAAGGAGAGTTGTCGCGATGGGACGCCGCGCTTGAGGACCTCGATGCGGCCCTGGCGCTCGACCCTGCTCGGGTGGACATCCAGCAGCAGCGGGGCCGAGCGCTTCGTGAACTCGGCCGGTTTGGCGAGGCGATCGAGGCCCTCGAGTTCGCGAGGAAGTCCGATCCAGGCAGTGTCCGAACGATGCTGTACCTCGCCGCGACCTACGAGCAGGCCGATGAGCCTACCCGCGCGATCGCGGTGCTCGACGAGGCGATCTCGGATCCCGATTCGCTCGACGAGGCGCTGGGAGACGCCTTGGCGGCCCGTGGTCGATGCCGCCAGGCGATCGGCGATCTCGAAGGAGCATCCGCCGACCTCGATGCCGCCGTCGAGGCGGATCCGACCGCCGCGACGCTTCTCTCGCGCGGGCGCCTACGCCGCGCGCAGGAGCGCTTTGAGGGGGCGTTGGCCGACTTCCGCGCTGCGCAGGACGCCGAGGACGCGCAGCGTGGCGATTTGCTGGCCGCGTGCCTTGAAGACGCTGCGTTGTCGGAGGCGCAAGGCGACTTCGACTCGGCCGTCGCCGCGATCGACCGGTACCTGGACATGAATCCCTCCGACGAAGCCGCCAAGACGATCCGAGATCGACTTCGCGGTGCCGCGAGGTTCGAAAGTCCCTGAGCCGATGCGGCTCACGCGTTCAACGCTCTCGCTCCGAGTCGCGTCCCCAAGTCCACTGAGCGGCCGAGTGGTCAAGGACCCGCCGTGCCGGTCGGTCGACGCCGCTCGTGTCGAGTGCGAGCGCGGAAATCCCCGGCGATCTCAGGTTGCTTGCGGGGGCTAGATCGACACTCGGCGAACGGTCTCGCGGAATCCGCAGAAACGCCATCTCCACGCATCCGGAATCGAGCTGATTCCGGAATCCGATCGCATCTGCCGCGGGCATGTGAACCGCTTGGTCCTTGGCGATGTCGAGTAGCAGCGTCGCTCGCTGCACGTGGAGTTGGACGGCGATTCGTTCCTCTGGGATATCGAGTCATTGGTGAAGATCGGGGCCGCCACTGGACGCGATGGCGATCGGCCTTCCCTTGAGCCGCGGGAGCTACCTTCGCCCGAACCAACCTCGGTCGCTGCCTCTTCGCGGTCTTGAGGGCTTCGCAGTGGCGAGCGAGCATCGGGGCTTCGCATCGACGAGTCGCTCCGGAGTTCGTTGACGAGCCGCGGATGACTGGCCGAGCGAGGAGGCTCAGCCGCGTACGCTGATCACCCTCGAAACGGTCCGTCCTGTCACTCGGTGATCTTGCACCCGCGTCTCCGGGCTCACCTGGACTGCGTGGACTGTGGCTCAACACGTTTGGAACGGGGGCCGCCGCGGGCATCCTCCGGCCGAAGCAGGCGCGATGACCAGCCGTGCTCAGGGCAACCTGATCGAGTCAGGCGGCGGGCCGACGCGCCGGGCTGGTCGACTCTGGCTTCGGTACCCTTGATGGCGGCAAGGTTCGGTCGCCAGGTCCGTCCTGAGCAGCCGATTCGCTACGAACAACACCGCCCCCGGCGAGTGCCGAGGGCGGTGGATGCGATGCGAGTTGAAC
>CAYZSH010000203.1:0-5369 GCA_964481025.1 uncultured Isosphaeraceae bacterium | reverse complement strand
GGATGGCGCACGACGACGCCAAGCCTGCGACGCAACTGCGACAGGTCCGGCGTCAGCCCGCGATCGCAAGCGAGCATGACCTGATTCCGGCGCGTCGCTCTGTTGGATCGATCCTGTGCAACGAGGACCGCCAGGTACTTGACGCACTGGAAGAGACCACGTGCGACGTCACCATCGACCGAAATGCTCGACTTGACCTCGACGGCGACTCTCACCGAGCTCGCCTCGAACACGACATCGACGACGTCGCCAGATGGGAGCGAGTACTCGACGACCCCCGGCCCCATCGAGCGGGGAAGCCCGACGAGCCGTGGATCGGCAGCGATGCGCTCCTTGAGTTGTCGATGAGCGAGGCTCTCTTTCGATCCCGCGCCTCCCCTGCCGCGAATGAACCTCGCCTGTTGCATGAGACGGGCAACTCCGCTGCTCTCCAACGGCTTCAGGTCCAGAGCAGCAAGTACTTCGTCCCAATGCGGATAGGCGTAGGCTCGCTCCATTTCGTTTTCGACGAGCCTCCGAAGCTTGACCTGCGACAACCCGCCCCGAGAGCGTTGCAGGAAACCCAGAAAGCCCTCGCCGGGCAGATCGCTCTGCTTGTTCACGACCAGGCACTGGATCGGCGGGATCTTCTGCCGCCACCGATGCCCGAGATCCTGAAGCGTCCTCCCAACGCTTCCAAGCACGTAGTTCAGGTTGCGGGCGTTGGGCATCCGCATCTTCTTCGCAAGCGTCGAGTAGGTCATCCGTGTTCCCATCCCAGCTTGCTGGACTAGGATCGGAAGCGCACGTCTGGCCCGTCGCTGATACAGCTTGTCGCCGTGCATGTCGCTTGCCGAGATGGCCGTCTCATCACGTGTCGTCATCGGGTACCTCTCGAGATTGCTGCGTTCATCGCTCAGACGTGCGGCAGTCGCCGACCGCACCCTTTTCCCGTGCCTATCGGCTGGCAGAGTCACACCGCCAGCGTCATGCGTGCTTACTGCTCACCCCTCGAAGAAGTCCGAGTCGAGCCGCTTGATCTCGTAGGTCTGCACCAGCGACACGCCGAGGCCAACCTCGATCATGTAGTCGGCGAGCGTCTCGCCGTCGATCAGCACGACCTTCGCATCGAGGTTTCGGACGTACTCGCGGGCCTCTCGAGAGAACGAACTGGTCGTGATGAACACGCCTTTCCTCGCGCGGTGGCCGGTCAGGGCTCCCACGAATGCCTGGATCTGCGGCCGACCGATGCCGTCCTTCCATCGCTTGGCCTGCACGTAGATCGCGTCGAGCCCGAGCCGGTCCTCCTTGATGATGCCGTCGATGCCTCCATCGCCGGAGCGGCCAACGCTCTGCGCGGCATCCTCGAACGAGCCGCCGTAGCCCATCTTGACGAGCAGTTGCACCACAAGCCGCTCGAAGAAGGCCGGGCTGCACTCGGCGATCGAGTCGAGGATCTGCGTTGCGAGGTCCGCGGCCAGCGTTCGATGAGCCCGATCAAGCACCTCCTCGGGCGACTCGTCCCCTGTACCCATGTCCGCCAGCGACACCGCATCGTTGCGACCCCTCCGCTGGCCCGATCGCACACCTTCGATGTAGGCCGCGAACTCGGGAGAGAGTTGCTTGAGGAGCTGATCCGTGATCTCCGCCGGTCCGCTGCTGATCAGCGATCGTCCAGCGTCGGTGATTCGGTAGACGCCGCGTCGTACGCGCTCGATCATTCGGGCCTTGTAGAGGGTCGACACGCCCCAGGCCACACGATTGCGATACGTCGCCTGAAAGCCGCTCGCCTGCATGCGGCCTCGATCCGCTTCGCTGAGCCGGAAGTGCGTCGCGACCGCCTCGGCGATGTCCTTGGCCTGCAGTTCCGGCTGCTCGGTCAGACAGGTCAGGATCGGACGCATCGCCTCTTCGTAGGTGAACATGAACTGATCTCCGCGGGCTCGCGACAGGATCCGCTGACCGGCCGGCACCGATCACCCGGCTGCCTCATGGCCGGCCCCGATTGCGGCACCCTACCCACTGCTCTCCCGGCGTTCCGCCCCAGTCTCCCGCCCGGCGTGCGACGGCCCCGTCGTCCTTCACGCTCGCCGTCCCCGCAGTGCCGTGATGTCGTCACCGCTCGCCGTCATGAACTCCATGCCCTTCAGTTACGCTTCCGCCGGCCGCAGGACCCCTACGTCTCTCGGCACTTCAGACCTTCCATGCCCGGGGCCACGCTTGCCCCCGGCGAGCTCGCGTCCGCAACCTGGCCGCCACTCTTCCGTGGTCGCTTCGACTGGACACACCGATGCCACCCTTTGCCCGCCTTGAGCAGATCGATCCGCGTGCCGGCTGGCCACACGAGGCCCACGACTTCACGCCGTGGCTCGCGCGGGCGGAGAATCTTGAGTTGCTCGGCGAGACCCTCGGCATACAGATCGAGCTTGTCGAGATCGAGAGGACGGTTGGCAGCTTCTCGGCCGACCTTGTCTGCCGTGACACGTCGACCGACAGCCTTGTGGTCATCGAGAACCAGCTTGAGCGAACCGACCATTCGCATCTGGGCCAGATCCTGACCTATGCGGCGGGCGTGCAGGCCGTGACGCTCGTCTGGATCGCGCGTCGATTCACCGATGAACATCAGGCCGCGGTGAACTGGCTCAACGAGCACACCGACGAGAGCATCCGCTTCTTCGGGCTCGAGATCGAGCTTTGGCGGATCGGCGAGTCGCCCATGGCGCCGAAGTTCAACGTGGTGGCCCGCCCGAACGACTGGGTGAAGTCCGGCACCGCCACGCGATCAGCGGCGATAAGCCCCATCAAGCTTGGCCAAGCCGAGTACTGGGCTGGCTTCGCCGAATGGATGGACGCGCATCTTGGCGGCCAGGCGATCCCGTGCACTCCATCCCCCAACCAATGGCTGCGATTGGTCAGCCTGGGTCTTCCGGGGATGTGGTCGAACCTGCGCGTTCACACGATCTTCCACAACATCTCCGCCGAGGTGTACCTCGACGGCCCGAAAGCCAAGGATCGGTTCGAGTTTCTTGCCAACCGGAAGGCGGAAATCGAAGCACGGTTTGGCGGACAACTCGACTGGGATCTCTGTCCCGAAAGCATCGCTTCCCGCATCCGAGCGATCCTGCCCGATGTCGAATGGCAGGACTCCGCCGATCGCGATCGCCAGTACGAATGGCTCTTCGTCCACCACCAGCGGCTCCTTGAGGCTTTGGCACCGGCAGTCGCCGAACTGAAGGCCCGCGAAGCAACGGACTCCTGATCGCGCTATCTCGTCTGATCGGATCTACCGCCGACGCAGGCTGTGAGGCGGCACTTCGCACACCCGACCCCGTAGCCGAAGCATGAGCCATTCAGGGACAGTACTTGGGCTTCCCCACCTGCAGCCGCGGCTGCTCGAGTGCGTGCTCAGGACTGAGGTCGCACGGTTCATCAAGCACGCACAGCGGTCAGAGACGGAGGCGCCACGCCTTGGCGGTCTTGTTGACGCCCCTCCTCGCCGCAACCCGACTCAAGCCCCACGAACCGCACCAACTCGATGACGACATCGCCCAACCCTCTTGGGCGAAACGCCCTCCGTCACTGGTCGACCTCACCGCTCGCCGATCGCAGCACGCCTTCCCGCTCGAGGCCCTCGAAGTACTCCGCCAACTGGCGGGCGAGCGACTCCTCGCGGATCAGCGCGCCCACCTCGATATTCCGCTCCTGCGCCCGCTCGGTGAGGTTCGCACTCGAGACGAACGCGACCTTGCGGTCGACGACGACCACCTTCGCGTGCATCGCGGCCCGTGCCTTCGGATCCGGCTCGAGCCCTCGCGGGTCGTAGAGCAGCCGAGGCCGGCGACTCGCCTTCGGCCAGTCCCGCTTCCAGAAGTCTTCCGACCGTCGGCGGGCCAACACGCTCGTCGCCGTCGTGTCCGCGTCGCGGCGGAAGTCGAGCACGAGCGTCATCGCCAGGCCCGGATCCGCATCGAGCCGCGCAGCCGCCTCGGCGAAGAGCTCGCGCCCACCGTGCACGGCGTAGCCGGTCACGAGGATCTCGCTCGTCGCCTCGCGAAGCAGGGTGCGGAAGACCGCGGCCGTGTCACGCGTCGGGATCCCAGCCACCTCGGGCCCCGAGAGCACGAGCTCCGTCGTCGCCTCCAACGCATGGCTCGTCTCGGACGATCGCCCGCCGAGATGCGCCTCGATCGCGATGGCGAGCTGTTCCGGCAACCAGCCCGCCTCGACGAGTTGATTCAGACTCGGAGCCACTCGGGCGGCCGCCGGGCCAATTGCCATGCCGATGCCGTGATCCGAGAGGCCGTACCGCAACGCACCGCCCCGCAGCGACGCGGCGAGGCTCGCGAGCGCCCGTTCCGGGATCTCCGCGAGCAGCCTCGACCACGCCCGCCCGTCGAACTCCCGAGAAGACCCGCCATCCCCCGAGGTCATCGCGGGTGCCTCGCGGCGAACTCGAAGAATCCGCAGTCGATTCCGCGCACCGTCGAAGTCACCATCGCTCGATCGAGGAATTCATTGTGCTGCTCGCAACTGGTCTCGGCGATCAGGCAGCAGCCGTGGCACGCGGCGCCTTGAAGCGGCCTGCCAGCCGGCGAGTCGACCGCGTGGCCAGCACAGACCGGGTCGTTCGAACAGAGCGTGCCGAACTCGAGGGCCCGCTTCACATGGCGGACGATCTCGGTTCCCGCACGGACCAATCCTCCGAGCGTCCCCTCCGCGTCGCTCGATCCGGTGAAGATCAGGATGCCGTAACTCCCGGTGGCCACATCCTGCTGCTCCCCGGGCAACGCGTAGATCCGCTCGCGAAGGCTGGATGCCGGATAGCCGCAGTCGAGGCTCATCGCGGTCATCAGCAGATGCGAGAAGGTGTGCAACATGACATACGGCCCGCCCGCGAACGATCGCGAAGTGCCCGGATGATCCTCGCGCCACCGCTCGAAGCCTCGCACGAGTTCATCCAGGCGCGAGACGACCGACTCCTGACCAAGCCACGACGCGATCATCGACGCATCGAACTCGAGGAAGACGCCCTCGCCGCGGTTCTCGATCGCCGGCACCCAGTCCTTGTCCAGCGTGATCGACGCCCGCGTCACGTTGAGCGCCGCATCGTCGCCGGGGTCGCCGTCGATCCGCGGCGAGATCGGCTCGAGCCGGGTGAAGCCGATGAGGGCGGAGACCTCGCGAAGCCGCTCCACCAGCAGCACCCGGCGAATGCCCGCCATCACCGGATCCGACCATCGCGCCTTCGGCCACTCGCGCGCGAAGAACGGCGCGTCGGGCCTGTCGCTACCGAGGCGCTCTCCCGGCTCTGCAAGGGCCTGGAACTCCGAAGCCTTCACGCTCGGCAGCACGGGCTGGGCACCGGATGCGATGCGCCGCAGCGCGGCTTG
>CAYZSH010000202.1:0-5384 GCA_964481025.1 uncultured Isosphaeraceae bacterium | reverse complement strand
GGAGTTCCTGCACCGACCGCAGATCCGCGCCGTTGTCGAGCAGGTGCGTCGCGAAACTGTGGCGGATGGTGTGCGGGCTGATCTCGGGATCGAGACCGACCTCCTCGAGGTACTTGGTGACCTTGCGGCGGACCGACCGGCTCGACAGTCGGCCGCCGTGCTTGTTGACGAAGAGCGGCATGCCCGGCTCGGCACGGAGTCCCGCCTCGGCGAGTTCGGTGTCGTGCATGGTCACGTAGCGACGCAGCGCCGCAAGGGCGTGCGAACCGAGCGGAACCACCCGCTCGCGACGTCCCTTGCCGCGGATGAGGATCGCCTCGCCCGCATCGTCGAGATCGGCACGGTTGATGCCGACGACCTCGCTGACGCGGATGCCGGTCGAATAGAGCGTCTCGAGAATCGCACGGTCACGGGCGCCGAGCAGCGTGGCGTCGTCGGGTGCGGCGAGAAGCTGCTCGATCTGCTCGACCGAGACGGCCTTCGGCAGTCGCTTGGCCTGCTTGGGCGTGCGGATCGCGAGCATCGGATTGCGCTCGATGAGGCTCCGCTTCTCCATCCACTTGTGGAACGAGCGAAGCGTCGCGATCTTCCGCGCGGTGGTCGCGGCGGAATAGTCGCGGTCGGCCATCCAACCGAGGAAACCGCGGATGCGATCGACGTCGGCACCGAGCATGACGCCGGAGAGCGTCGATTCGTCGACGGCGTTGCCTGCTTCCCGAACGGCGAGGGCCGACGCTTCCGCGGCGGCATTCACGTCGAGACCGAGTTCGTCCACGAGGAACTCGCCGTACTGCCGCAGATCGAGCCCGTAGCACCGGGCGGTGTACGGGCTGAAGTGCCGCTCGTCGACGAGGTAGTCGAGGAATCGCTGGACCAGGGGAAGCGTGTCGCTCATGTCGATGCACCTTGCCGGGCGGCGGCATGCCGCCCGCTGTCGTTCCTGACGATCGTGTCGAGGATCCGGTTCGGTCCGAAAGCCTCGCTCTGGATATCGGTCCGCATGAAGGGAAGGTTCAGTTCCCTTACCGGACAACGCGGAAATTCCGCCGCCGCCTCACGGATGGGGAGATCACCGCCCGAGTCGACGATCGACGCGGGGGCGACTTCCTCGGGATTCGGAGTGAACGATCAGCCGCCGGACTGGATCCGGAGCCGTTCTCGTTCGACGAGTCCGCCGACGACCTGATCCGCGGCGAACTGCAGATAGCGATGGAACACCATCAGGTAGTACCGCTCGGGTGGATCGAAACCGCCGGTCACGTCGATGCGGGCATCGGCGTAGTCGCGCAAGACCCGCCGAGTGCCGTGATCCACCGCGTCGAGATCGACGACCAGATCGGTCACCGATCGCACCGTGCCGGTCGCGGAGGCGACGTCGGCATCACCGGTACGTCCGTAGAGGGCCTGAGGATCGACGGCGGCGCGAAGTCGGGTGTCGTCGCCGATCAGGAGGACGTTGGCCCCGAATCGCGGCGGGTCGTACGGATTCCACTGGGTGATGGTGCCGACGAGGATGCCGTCGACCCCGATCGTGGCGATCAACTGCCGGGCGTCAGCTTCGGTGCGGACCTCGGCCATGCCGAGACCGGCCATCGCCGAGAGCGTGCGATCCAGCGGGACCGCCGCCCAGCCGTCGACCTGATTGACCGCGGCGATGAGGTCGTCGGAGACTTCGGCCCGGGTGCGAGGATCGATGGTGACGCCCGACTCGTTGGCGAGCGGGGCGACCGCGATCACCGCGGCGTACGGCGCGATGTGCCGGGTCGGGGTCTTCAGCGGCGGCGTGGTGCGGCACCCTCCGAGGAGGGCCGCCACCCCGACGGCGAAGCCGACGAAGGCGGTCCGCCGACCTGGCGGCGTGCGTGTGAGGGAGCGTGCGATTGCCATGGCGTCCTGCCGGGACGACCCCGGCTGGCCGGGGTCGGGATGCTCGTCATCCGTACGATCCCTGCCATCGGCCGATCTCTCAGTCGTGCAAGAGAAAACGGGGCCGCCCCCTCCGGGCGGCCCCGCCGTTCTCCTTCATCCGGTGCCGCCGCCGGGGAATCCCCGGGGCGGCGGATGTCCGTGGCTCAGTGGTCCTCGTCCTCGTGGCCGCCGGCACCGGCGACCGTCGAGGTCGGGGCGTGCGGATCGCCGTGGACGTCGCCATGGGGGTCGCCGTGGCTGCCGTGGTCGTCGGAGACCGTGGCGACCGGCGTCGCGGGGGTGGCGACGGGCACGGTGGCGACGGCGGCGGAATCGTTGAACGAGGGCTCGCGGGTCGAGACCGCCCAGATCACGTCGTGACCGCCGCGGTTGCTGACGAAGTACACCCGCTCGTCGGCACCCCAGCAGGGGCGGAGGTTGCGGAAGCCGCCCGCGGTCAGCGCGACCCGGCCGGTGCCGTCGGCGGCGATCGACCAGATGTCGCATTCGACGGGCATGCCGTCGGCCGACACGGACGGATCCGAGACGGTCGTGTACGCGATCCGCGATCCGTCGGGCGACCAGGTCGGGTGCATGATCGCGGCATCACCGGCGGCGACGATCTCGGTCGGGTTCACACCGTCTCCATCGACGAGGTCGATGGTCCAGACGCCGTAGAGACGCTCGCCGCGCTTCCGCGATCGCTGGAAGAGGATGCGGTCACGACCGGTCTCGGGCGACCAGCGGGGGAACATGCCCTCGCAGACGAACGAGCACGAGGTCGGCTTGTCCACGGAGAGCGTCCAGAGCTCCCACTGACCGGTGCGGTCGTTGAAGCGGCAGTAGCAGAGATGCTCGCCGTCGGGCGACCACGTCGGGTGGAGCTCCTGCGCGTCGTCGAAGGTGATCTGCGTGACGGGACCGCCCTCGGCGCTCATGACGAAGACATCCCAGTTGCCGTGACGATCGCTCGCGAAGGCGACGCGACGGCCGTCCGGCGAGATCTCGGGCATGACGTCCTGTGCGGCGTCGCTGGTGAGCTGCGTGACGACGCGACCGTCGACCGACTTGCGGTAGAGGTCGGACTGCTCCTGATGCTGGGTGGACGCGAAGACCAGCCAGTTGCCGTCGGGCGAGAGATCCGGATCGAAATCCGAACCCTCGGCGGCGAAGCTGACCTGCGTGAGATTCACGTCGCCGCTGGAGACCTCGGCCGAGGCACCGACGGTGCTGAACTCAGGGAACAGACTGGTTCGGACGGCACTCGAGTCGGCGACGCTGGTGGCGACCACGGCGGCGGTCGTCTCCACGGTCACGACGGGCTCGACGGTCTCGTAGGCGGCGTGCTCGACGTTCGCGGCGGCGACCTCGGTGGTCGGGGCGTCGTCGAAGTACCAGCCTTCGCGATAGTTCGGCGAGTTCCAGGAGGCATCCTCGGCGACGACGGGCGTACCGGTGGACGCGTCGTGGCCGGTGGCACACCCGCCGAGCTGAAGGACGACGGCGGCGGCTCCCACCGCGGCGACCGCGGCGAGGATGACCGACCCCATGCCCGTCCCGGCAGCCGCCGGCGTGGTGATGGTCGTCGAGATGGTGCTGAGACGGCGGGTGGTGACGCTGGACATGATCGATGGTCTCCGAACGGCGCGAGATCGCCGTCAGACGGGCCATCGACCGGTCCGGAGGCCGAATTCACTGACAAGACTGAAGCCGAGTCGGATTCCGGCGGACGCCCCCCCGATCCGGGGCCTCCGAGCGGGCCGGAAGCCGCTTTGCCGTCCCGTGGGCGGGCCCGGTCTGTGGAAAGCATGCGGAACGATCACAGTCGCACCATTGGTGGCGGCGGGTCCACTAGACTGTTCGGTTCGGGATTCCGTAGCTCAGTTGGTAGAGCAGGGGACTTTTAATCCCTTGGTCCTGGGTTCGAGTCCCAGCGGAATCATTCCCCCCCGATCCGTCACCGGGGGCGACAGAAACGCGTCCGGACCCGCCCGAGCGTCCGGTACGGAGGGTGAGCGTCATCGAGTCTCCGTCGTCCATCGTCCTGCATGCGGTCTCCGGTGACGATGCGTTCCTCTTCTGGGGCGAGGCGGTCGAGACCGCGGAGCCGATCCTCGCCACGCTCCGGCGGGTGGTGCACGACGACGCCGACGCCGATCGCGAGGACGAGCTCGACGCCGAGAATGACCCGACCCTCGAATCGGATCCGGCGTCGCCCGCCGCCGACGACGGCCCCCGCGCTGCGGTCGCCGAAGTCGTGACGTCCGCGCCGTCCACGAGCAGCACCCACGCCCACCCCTTCGCCGCGACGCATGCCGCCCTGCGGACGATGCTCGATCGTGACGGGGTGTCGATCGCGGAGGTCGCGACCGATGCGACCATCACGCTCGTCCTGCCGCACCATGCCGCGTCCCCCGCGCCGAGTCTCGCGCTCGGATCCCGCCTCGGACTCGACACGCCCGACGCCGAGGACCTGCGTCCACAGACCGTGAGCGTCCCCGCGATCTCGCTTCCCGCGGCCGCTGCGGTGGACCTGCTCACCGGCCTCGTCGATCGCAGCATCGACGGACTCGTCACCGGTCATGACGTGCGGTTCTGGTCGGAACTCGCGATGTTCGCAACCGAACTCATCGCGGATCAGCGGTTCGTCCCGACCGTCACGCAGGTCGAGGGTCGTCCGATGCGCGGCCGCTGGGTGCCATGGCTGGCCGACGGCGAACTCTCCGATCCCCTGCGTCATCTCGCGGGCGCCATGCCGCCGGTCGCCGCCGCGACCGCCGACCTCGCGGCGCCGGATCGCTGGACGGTCATCGAATCCGCGCTTGAAGCGATGGTGGACGGACTCGTGCGCCGCACGCTCATCGCCGAGGACTTCGCCGACGCGATCGACGGACGCGATCCGCTCGCGGATCGGCAGGTCGCGTGGCTCAGCGGACTGCTCGGGGAGACGGACGAGATCCGAACGTCGCCCGAGGTCGCGTTGGAAGTCATGCGAGGCGCCCGGCATTGGCTCGGCGGACTCATCGATCCGGCCGAAGGACGGTCGGTCCGACTCTGCCTCCAGCTTGCGGAACCGCTCGAGGGCGTGCTCGACGCGACACCCGAGGAGATCGCCTCTGCGGTCTGGGATCTCGGGTTCCACCTCATCGTCACCGACGATCCCCCGACCATCGTCGATGCGGCCCAGATCTGGGCCGATGGCGGCGGTGGCCGACTCGCGTCGGTGCTCGGTGCCGAGGAGACGCCCGGCGACCTGCTGCTGGCGGAGCTCGCCCGGGCGCAGCGGATCTGGCCGCGCCTTCAGGACGCACTCGAGGAGATCGATCCGACCGGCGTCGAACTCTCGACCGGCGAAGCACACGCCTTCCTTCAGGACATCCGCCCGATCCTTCAGGAGGCGGGCATCGAGGTGCTCGTGCCTTCGTGGTGGGGTCAGGCGACCAGCCGCATCGGCGTCCGGATGATGATCGATCCGC
>CAYZSH010000201.1:0-5404 GCA_964481025.1 uncultured Isosphaeraceae bacterium | reverse complement strand
CGTAGACGAAGCCCTTGTCGTCGATGTTGTTGACCATCAGGCCGATCTCGTCGGCATGGCCGCAGATCGCGACGGTGGGGGCGCCTTCCCGGCCGCAGTCCAGACGCGCGAAGCAGTTGCCGTAGGCGTCGTTCCAGACCGCGCTGGCCGACCCGCGGACGCGGTCGAGCCAGACCCGCTGACCATCGGATTCGTGACCCGACGGAGAGGGCGTGTCGAGGAGGCGGCGAAGGAACTCGAGAGCGTCTGACTGCATCCCGACAATGCTACCGCGAAACCGGGGTCGCCTCGGCGACTCCGGTGCGGGCCTGTCGGGTCCTGACCCTGCCAGTCGGGGTCGGGCTCAGCTGGCCGAGCGTCGCTTCGGTCGCGCCTTCAGACGCGGGCCGTCGAAGTCGAACATCGTGTCCGAATCGCGGACCGGGCTCGGGCCGTTCGAGCTCGACGACGACGTCGAGGCGGGGCGGCTGTCCGCGATCTGGGTGTCCAGCGGATCGAACGCCCGGTTCGCCTGAGCCGGGGTCAAGGTCGAGCCCCCGATGACGGTGTCCCCGCCCGGGAAGTCGTCGGCCTCGTCGCCGGTGATGCGGCGGGAGCGGGCATCGTCGATGGACCGCTCCATGCGCTTGATGATGGACCGAAGTCGCGTGGTCTTGTCGTGTTCGTGCCTATCCATGGCAAGCAACCCTCCGTGGTTGGATGCTCAGGCATCGGGCCGGGACGATCGCGACTTGGGACCGGTTGGAGATTCCCGGTCCGCAGACCGCGGACCCAGCTCGACACCCCGCACCACCCGCACAAACCGAACGGTGCCGGAACCACTCCGGAACCGGGCCACAGGGGCCGGGTAGACTCGCCCGCCCAGTTCGGGCGGGATTCGGAGGCGGCGGATGACCCCGCCTCCAGACGGGTCTCCGCACGGGCTGGACCGTCGAGGACCAGCCGTTCCGTGCGGTCGGGTCTCGCGGAGGCGAGCCTCCGCGAGCCCTGATCCGGCGAGTCCCGACCGAACCCTGACACCGGCCTCAGCGAGGCCGGCCCTTTGGAGATCAGCATGCGACTCCGGATCGATTCCGTCCTTCGCCCGACTCGTCTTCTTTCTCCCGGCCACCCCCCGATTCGGATGGCCGTGCCGGCCCCTGTCCGGCGTGGACTTCAAGGCGTCGTGGTTGCCGTCCTGGCGATGCTGCCGCTGGCATCGACGACATCCGTCGCGGCGGCCGGAGATCCCGAGGGCAACGTCGATCTGCCGCGGTTCCCCAGCATCAGCCCCGACGGCTCGACCGTCGTCTTCAGCTGGCGGGGCGACCTCTGGAGCGTGCCCTTCGAGGGTGGTCGGGCGATCCGACTCACCAGCCATCCCGGCCGGGAACACGATTCGCAGTGGACGGCCGACGGTTCCAGCATCGTGTTCGAGAGCGATCGGGACGGCGTCGTGAACCTCTATTCGATGAATCCTGACGGGACGAACATCCGTCAGCTCACGCACCTGGACACCGGCGCCGGCCTCTCGGATGTCGGCGTCGATGGTCAGGGGAATCCGGTCGTCGGTTTCTCGGCGTACCTCGAGGGCGACCTCTATCGCGCCCCCCGACCCTACGAGATCGACCTCGCCGGCGGTGAGCCCCGTCGCGTGCACGATGCGTTCGGCAGCGACGCGGTCCGGAGTCCGGACGGCACCCGGGTCGCGTTCGTGCGAGGCGGGGTGAAGCCGGAGCGTCGTCACTATCGCGGCGCCGACCGTCGCGATGTCTGGGTCTATGACTCGACGCTCGACACCTTCCGGAAGGTCGCGGGCTGGGAAGGCAACGACATGACGCCGCGATGGGCGGGAGATGACGCGGTTCTCTTCCTGTCCGATCGCGCAAACGACACCCACAACATCCATCGCGTCGCGGTCGACGGCGGCGAGGCCGAGGCCCTGACCGACTTCGACGAGATCGACGTCGCGGAGTTCGACACCACCCCCGATGGTCAGCGCATCGTGCTGCACCGCTGGGACACGCTGTACGGTCTGGATCTGTCAGAGGCCGATCCGGTTCCCAAGCCGATCCGCATCCTCGCCCCCGAGGACGGTCTCGACGAGACCGAGATTCTCGACATCTCGCGTCGTGTCTCCGAAGCGGCGATGAATCCCGACGGCAAGTCGATCGCGGTCATCGCGTACGGCGAGGTGCTGGTGCGGGCGACCGAGGATGACGCGCCGACCCGCCGCATCACCGAGTCACATGGTCGCGAAGGTGATCTCGCCTGGAGCCCGGACGGCACCACGCTCTACTTCTCGGCGATCGACGGCGGCAACGCCTCGATCTTCGCGGCGACCGTGGAACGGACCCGCGACGAACTCCGCACCGCGTACGAGGACGCGACGAAGGCGCCCGAGCCCGAGGATGACGCCGAGGTCCTGCAGGCCGAGATCACGGACGTGCCGACCGACCACGACGCGGCGGCAACCGGCGATGACGTGGCCGCGGACACGGAGGGCGAAGGCGACGCCGGCGAGAAGGACGGCGAGAAGGACGAGGAGGCGAAGAAGGAGGAGAAGGACGAGAAGGACGAGGACAAGGACCCGACCCTCGATCCCGCCCGGTGGTCCGATGCCGTGCGGTTCACCATCGCACCTGTCGTGCACGCCGACACGCACGATCATCGTCCGCTTCCCTCACCCGACGGCATGAGTCTCGCGTTCGTTCGTGGCCTCGGCGACCTCATGATTCTCGATCTGGCGACCGGCGAGGAACGCCTGCTCCGCGCCGGCTGGGATCGCGGCATCGAGTTCCGCTGGAGCGACGACTCGCACTGGATCGTCTTCGACCAGGCGGACATCGACTTCAATCAGGACGTCTTCATCGTGCCGGCCGACGGCTCGGCGGCGCCGATCAACATCACGCGGCATCCCGACAACGACGGCGGCGCGCATTTCTCCGCCGACGCCCGCATCCTTGCGTTCACCAGCGAGCGCGACGACGAGGAGTTCGACGTCTATCACGTCTTCCTCGACCGAAAGCTCGAGAAGTTGGCGGGGCCGGAGCGCGACGAGTACTTCGAGGCGCAGGCCAAGGAGGCGAAGGCCCGCAAGCCGCTCGATCCGCACGAGGTCCGCAAGGCCCTCGAACGCCGCCGCGCGATCGCGGCGGGCGAGGAGGTCGAGGAGTCCGACGAGAAGGAGAAGGCGTACGAGGCGCCGTTCACCACCGAGGATCTCGAGACCGCCTACCGCCGCGTGCGGCAGGTGACGAACCTCCCCGGCAACTCCAACCAGATCGAACTCGTGCCCGCGGGCGACACGATCCTCTTCAACTATTCGACCGGAGCACCCGACGCCTCGGGATTGCATTCGATCGGTTGGGACGGCAGTGATCGCAAGAAGCTCGGCGGCACGGTGTCGATGATGGGCCTGACGCTCGATGGCACGAAGCTCGTCGCGGTCGACGGGGGGCAGGCCGAGACGATCGCGGTCGCGGGCGGCAAGACCGAGCGTCTTCCGGTCTCGCAGCGGATCCGCATCGATCTCGAGACGCAGTCGAGCGAGAAGTTCCTCGAGGCCGCGGCGATCATGGGATCGACGTTCTACCACCCGACCATGAAGGGGCTCGACTGGGCGGCGCTCACCGAGCGGTACCACGATCTCGCCCGGAAGACCCGCACCGCCGACGAGTTCAACTGGGTCGGAAACCGCCTGCTCGGCGAGCTGTCGGCGAGCCACATGGGCATCCGCGCGCCGTCGGAGCCGATGGACGCCCGCGAATCGATCGGCCGACTCGGGATCGGCGTCGAGCCGTCCGCCGACGGCTGGAAGGTCGTCTCGATCATCCCCGACGGCCCCGCCGAGGACTCCGACACGCCGCTGGCGATCGGTGACGAGATCATCGCGATCGAGTTCGAGCGGTTCGATCGCGAGAACGATCCGACCGACACCATTTCGAACCGGCTCCGCGACCGGATCGGCGACGAGACGGTGGTCACGGTTCGGCGCGTGGACGCCGACGGCGAGGTTCAGGAGCTTGATCTGCTGCTCCAGCCGATCTCTCGCGGCGCCGAAATGATGCTCGTCTACCGAGACACGCAGCTCCGACGGGCCGCGCTCGTCGATGAGTGGTCGGGCGGCCGCATCGGCTACGCGCACATCCGCGGCATGAGCCAGCCGTCGCTCGACGAGTTCGAGCGTGATCTCTTCGCCGCCGCCGACGGTCGCGACGGGCTCATCATCGACGTCCGTGACAACGGGGGTGGCTGGACGACCGACCGGCTGCTCTCGTCGATCATGGTGACGCCGCATGCGTACACCGTGCCGCGGGGCGCGGATCCGAACGTCACCACGGGCTACCCCCAGGACCGGCTCTTCATCCAGCGGTACACGATGCCGATCGACATGCTCTGCAACGAGAAGAGCTACTCGAACGCGGAGATCATCTCGCACGCGTTCAAGACGCTCGGTCGCGGCACGCTGGTCGGGCAGGAGACGCACGGCAGCGTGATCTCGACCGGCGGCACCAGCCTGCTCGACGGCACGTCGCTGCGACTGCCGTTCCGGGGCTGGTATCTCCCTGACGGCACCGACATGGAGAATCACGGTGCCCGTCCCGACATCGTGGTCGAGCAGACGCCCGAGGACGAGGCCGCCGATGCGGATGCGCAGTTGAAGGCCGCGGTCGAGGATCTGCTTCGCCGTCTGGACGGCGGCGCGTGAGGGAGCCGGCGTTTCGGGCCGCGGTCGCGTTCGTCTCGCTTGTCGCGGGAGCGACGAGCGTTCGCGCGAGCGACGAGTCTGACGCACGCGACGCCGGCACGTCGCCGAACGTGCTGGTCGTTCTGATCGACGACCTCGGCTGTCGCGACCTCGGAAGCGAGGGGCACGCGTGGCATCGCACGCCCGCCCTCGACGGACTCCGCGCCGAGTCGGTGCGCTTCACCAACGCCGCGACGAACGGGCCGAACTGCGCGCCCAGCCGCGCGGCGCTCGTGACGGGGCGGTGGGGCGCCCGCACCGGTGTGCACACCGTCGGATCGCCGCGGCGCGGCAAGGCCGAGGATCGCCGGATCGAGGTTCCCGACAACGCCACCGAGATCCGCGACGAGGAGCGCACGATCGCCGAGGTGCTTCGCGATGCGGGCTACCGCACCGGCTTCGTCGGCAAGTGGCATCTCGGGGACGATCCGACCACGCAGGGTTTCGATCGCAACGTCGCGGGAAGCAAGGCGGGTCATCCGAAGTCGTATTCGCCGCCGTATGCGAACCCGGCGCTCGCGGACGGTCCGTCCGAGGAGTACCTCGTCGATCGGCTCGGCGTCGAGACGGCGGCGATGGTGGCATCGTTCGAGTCGGCACGGTCCGAGGACGGACGGCCCTGGTTCGTGATGTACGCGCCGTACGCCGTGCACACGCCGATCCAGGCGCCCGACG
>CAYZSH010000200.1:0-5407 GCA_964481025.1 uncultured Isosphaeraceae bacterium | reverse complement strand
TGGATCGTGCCGCCGACGGTCCAGCCCTTCAGCCGCATCATGTTGAAGCACTCGGCGACGATGCCCTGGCCCGCGAAAGCGGCGTCGCCGTGCATGATGATCGGGACCACCCGCTCGCGGTTCTCGTCGCCGCGGATCCGCTGCTTCGCGCGGGTGCGGCCGAGCACGATCGCGTCGACGAACTCGAGGTGCGACGGGTTCGCGGCGAGGGCCAGTCGGACGTCCTGGCCGGTCCGGGTCTTCCGCGTGCTGGAATAGGCGCCGTGGTACTTCACGTCGCCGGTGCCGCCGATGAAGTCCTCTTCCCAGGTCTCGGCGAACTCGGTGAAGAGCTGGCCATACGTCTTGCCGAGGATGTTGCAGAGGACGTTCAGCCGACCTCGGTGAGCCATGCCGAAGACGAACTCGTCGACGCCGTTGGCGGGGGCGAGATCGACGATCGTGTCGAGCAGCGGGATGAGCGACTCACCGCCTTCGAGGCCGAACCGCTTCTTGCCGATGTAGCGGGTCTGGAGGAACGTCTCGAAGGCGTCCGCGGCGGCCAGCGTCTGCAGAAGGTGCGTGCGGTCGTCGTCCGACCACGTCGGACGGTTGCGGACGGTCTCCATCCGCTTCTGGAGCCAGCGGCGACGCTCGCGGTCCTGGATGTGCATGTACTCGACGCCGATGTTGCGGCAGTACGTCTCCTCGAGCAGCTCGAGGATCGTGCGCAGCGGCGCCGGGTTGTCGAGCGGGAGGTGGCCCGGGTCGAAGGTCTGGTCGAGATGCTCGTCGGAGAGTCCGAAGCTCTCGAGCGTCAGGTTCTCGGGGAACGGACGCGCGGTGCCGAGCGGGTCGAGCGTCGCCGCGAAGTGCCCGATGTCGCGGTAGTGGTAGATGAGCGAGTCGACCCGGCCCTGGAGCGAGTGGGCGACGGTCTCGCCATCGCCGGCCGCCGGTCGGGCGAAGCCGAGCTCGAAGCCCTCGAAGAACCGCTGCCAATCGGCCTCGACCGAGGTCGGGTCCGCCTTCCAGCGGGTGTACATCTCGTCCACGAATTCGGCGTTCCAGCCGTTCAGCGACATGCGTGCGGTCCTTCCGGCCTCGGGGCCCGGCCCTCGGGGGATGGCCGGGTGATGGCAAGGGCGTGGACGCGTTGGGAGGGGCCGCTTCAGCCCGCCGACGCGCACCGCGGAGTGTACCGCGCCACCCCTCCGGATTCCCGCCCGGAAGGCCCTGCAACCGAGCACTTTCGCGGGTTTCTCGTGACCTCGGCGCGGGTCACATGAGCGAGGTCGGATCGACGTCCACCGCGACCGACTCGCCGAGCGCGAGAGCGCCGGAAAACGCACCGCCGCTTCGGGCGGACGCGAGGAATCGGCTCGCGTGACCGGGGGTGTCGGCGAGGATCTCGAGTTGCATCCGATATCGCCCCGCGATGCGGGCGATCGCGCACGGCATCGGTCCGCGGAGCTCGATGCCCTCGGGCACGCCGATCGTCTCCAACCGTCGCCGCAACTCCTCGGCGTGGGTCAGGGCCGCGGACTCGCCGGGGTCGCGGACCACGATCCGGATCATCCGACGGAACGGGGGCAGCCCGAAGCGGGTGCGATCGGCGAGTTCCCGCGTCGCGAACGCCTCGAAGTCGTGCTCGGCGGCCCGTCGGATGGCCGGGGCGTCGGGCTGGAAGGTCTGCAGTACCGCCCGGCCGACCTCGTCGCCGCGGCCGCATCGCCCGACGACCTGCGAGACGAGCTGGAAGGTCCGTTCCGCGGCCCGGAAGTCGGGCAGGTTGATCGAGGTGTCGGCGTTGACCACCCCGACCAGTCGGACGCCCGGGAAGTCGAGGCCCTTGGCGATCATCTGGGTGCCGGCGAGCAGTTTGATCGCCCCGGTTCGGAACCGCTCCAGCACGTCGTGGAAGTCGTCCGCGGTGTGCAGGGCGTCCGAATCGACCCGGACCATGGCGCCCTCGGCGGCGAGGTGGGGGTGCAGTCGGCCGAGTTCCTCCTCGACCCGCTGCGTCCCGAGGCCGAAGACCGTCGTCCGCTTGCTGCAGAGCGGGCAGGTCGTCGGCAGCCGGAGCTGGGCGTCGCAGTGATGACACCGCACCCAGCGATCCTTCACCGCCCCCGACGCCTGATGGCACACCATGCCGACGTCGCACTGGTCGCAGGTCATGATCCAGCCGCACCGCTGGTCGGGGCAGGCGATGTAGTTCGCGTAGCCGCGTCGATTGAGAAGCAGCAGCACCTGGCCGCCGTCGCCGAGGGTCCGGGCGATCGCGGTCCCGAGCCGCGGCCCGATGAGCCGCACGCCGGGCGTCGTGAAATGCCTTCGTTCCTCGGCGAAATCGACGATCTCGACGGTCGGCAGCCGCAGGCCCGGGGCACGCTCGGGAAGTCGGTGCAGCGCGTGCCGACCCGCGATCGTCGCGTTGTGCCAGCTCTCGAGGGACGGGGTCGCCGAGCCGAGGACGATCGGGCAGTCGGCGAGCTGGGCGCGTCGGATCGCGGCGTCGCGGCCGTGGTAGCGAGGCGCCTGATCCTGCTTGTACGACGGGTCGTGCTCCTCGTCGACGACGACGAGCCCGAGCGTGGCGTCGGGGATCGGCGCGAAGAGCGCCGAGCGGGCACCGAGCACGATCCTCGCCTCGCCGCTCGCGGCCCGGCGCCATTCCTGATGACGCTGGGCGGCGGTCAGTCCCGAGTGCAGCACCGCGGCGGGCACGCCGTGGAATCGGGCGAGGAACCGGGCGGTCGTCTGCGGCGTGAGGGCGATCTCCGGCACGAGGACGAGGGCCGTGCGTCCCGCCGCGAGCACGTCGCCGACGAGTCGCAGGTAGACCTCGGTCTTGCCGCTGCCGGTCACGCCGAAGAGAAGATGGCTGGAGAAACCGCCGCCGAGCGTGGAGCCGATCGCGGCGACCGCGGCCTCCTGATGTCGGTTGAGCGTGACGGTCCGATCGGCGAGTCCGCTCCCCGCCTTCGCCCGGGCCTCGATCGTCGTGACCTTCTCCAGATGGACGAGGCCGAGTTCCTCGAGTCGTCTGAGGACCGCGGTGCCTCCGATCCCGGTCTGCTCGGCGAGGTCGGCCGAAGAGATCGGCAGGTCGGCTTCGGGCGTCGCCGCGATCGCGTCGAACATCGCCCGCTGGGTCTTCCCGAGGCGTGGAAGCGGGTCGGGCTGTGGCACGGCGGGCCGCACCAGCATCCGACTGGTCGCCCCGACGCCCTTGCGGACCGCGGCGGGCACGATCGAGGCGAGGACGATCCCGATCGGGCAGGCGTAGTACGACGCGATCCAGCGGGCGAGCGTGATGAGTTCGCCGGGCAGCGGGGGGAGGTCGTCGGCGCGGCCGAGCAACGGCTTGATCTTCTCGGGTGGGACGCCTTCCTCGGCGGCGCCTGCGGCGTCGAGTCGGTCGACCACGGTGCCCGCGACGCGATGGTCGCCGCGGCCGAGCGGGACGAGCACCCGATGCCCCGGCTCGATGTCGAGACCGTCGGGGACGGCGTACAGGAGTCCCGACGGATAGCGATCGACCGATCGCTCGACCGCGACGCGCACGAAGTCGCGGTCGGTCTGGTCGAGGGTCGGGGTGTCGGAGCCGAAGAGGTCCGCCATGCCGCGAGTCTACGAGGCGACTCGGCGTCGCTGACCGCGCGGGAAATCCCGGTGGACAGCGGTTCGACCGGGACCTCGGCCATGCACTTCCGCTATATTCCGCGCTCATGACCATGCACGGTGGCTACGACGTGCTCGCGGAGGCCGGTGACCGGCCCCGCGGCGTTCGTCTCGCGCTGGAGAACGGCGCGATCTTCGAAGGCCGAGGCTTCGGCGCGGCGGTTCCGAGCGGCGGAGAGGTGGTGTTCAACACCGCCCTCTGCGGCTATCAGGAAGCGCTGACCGACCCGAGTTACACGGGGCAGATCCTCGTGATGACCGCGGCCGAGATCGGCAACTACGGGGTGTCCGAGGAGGACGTCGAGAGCGGGGGGGTCGCGGTCGCGGGCTTCCTGATCCGCGACTACTCGCGGATCCGCTCGAACCATCGGGCACATCAACATCTGCATGAGTGGCTCGCCGCCAGCGGCGTCCCGGGTCTCGAGGACGTGGACACCCGGGCGATCGTCCGGATGCTCCGCGCCGAGGGTGCCATGCGGGGCGTCATCGAGCCGGATCCGACCGTCTCGGACGCCGATCTCGTCGCCCGGGCCCGCGGTCTCGAGTCGATGAGCGGCTGCAACCTCGCCGCGAAGGTCGGGGCGACCGACCCCGGCGTCTTCGCCGAGCCGCTCGGCGAGTGGTCAGGGGCCGTCGGGGAGCGGGCCGAGAGCGACGAGCGAATGGTCGTCCTCGCGCTCGACTGCGGGGCCAAGCGGAACATCTATCGCCACCTCGTCGAGCGGGGCTGCGAAGTCCGGTTCATCCCGCACGACACGCCGGCCGCGGACCTGCGGGCCGCGTTCGCCAAGGGCGACGTCCACGGGCTCTTCGTCTCAAACGGCCCCGGCGACCCCGCCGCGGTCGAGGCGACGATCGCCACCCTCCGCGAGGTCGCGGGCGAGATCCCGACCTTCGGGATCTGTCTGGGCCATCAATTGCTGGCCTTGGCGCTCGGTGCGACCACCTACAAGCTCAAGTTCGGGCACCGCGGCGCGAACCAGCCGGTCCGCAACGAACTGACCGGCCGGGTCGAGATCACCAGCCAGAACCACGGCTTCTGTGTGGATGAACTGTCGCTTGCCAAGGCGGGCGGCGAGGTCACCCATCGGCACCTCAACGACGACACGGTGGCCGGTTTCCGAGACCCGAACCGCCCGGTCTTCAGCGTCCAGTACCACCCCGAAGCCAGCCCCGGCCCGCACGACTCGAGCTACCTGTTCGACGCTTTCGTGCGGATGATGCGGCATCGCGGGCCCGTCACGGCCTCCGACTTCGCGATGCCGGAAGTGGTCGTCGGCTGAACCGGTCGGGCCGTCGGGAGACCCGCGGCGACCGCTCGGCAGGCGACCGCCGGAGACCCACCCCGTCCGGTCGGCTCGGGGAGATCGAACCGTCGCACCGGCATCCGCTTGTGAGGTTGCGGGCCCCGAGGGCTGGAAGTACGCTTCGACACTGCTCGTCGCTGGACGACCTTCGACCACGCGGCAGACATGGGTTGTGAAGCGGCGGACTGATCGTGGAGGTCCCGCCGCTGGATGCGGCGCCTCGCCGCAGAGAGAGAGGGCGCGACCGGACGGCCGCCCAGATCGGTAGCGGCATCCGCCGCGGATCGCAGACGAGCGATGGTCGTTTCCATCGCCACGCACAGGAGTGTGAACGACATGGATTCCTTCTCGAGGTCCTGCGGACGAATCTCCCGACGCCAGCGTCGGGTCAGCCGGGTCCTGCCCGTCCTTCCGGGGGCCGCCACCCTCGTCTG
>CAYZSH010000199.1:4117-5422 GCA_964481025.1 uncultured Isosphaeraceae bacterium | reverse complement strand
CGGGCGAGATCGAAGGACCAACCGAATTCGTCGAGCCAGGAACCGGTTGCGTTGGGGCCGGACAGCGCGACGCCGGGCATCGCCCAGAACATGTTGAAGTAGTTCCCGGTGTGGCCCGTGTCGCGCTCGACGCCGTGGCAGGCGACCGACATCCGGGAGAAGTACTCGGCGGCTTCGGCATCGCCGAGGATGTTGAACAGGATCGCCGCGGCGCCGTTCTTCCCGTTGTCGTCGTGGTTCTCGATCCACGGATGATGGTCGCCGTACGGCACGCTTCCCTTGCCGACGTAGAACCGGATGAGACGGGCGCCACGTTCGATGGCGGCATCGACCTCGGGATGATCGACCCCTGCTTCGCGGGCGAGGGCGAGCCCGATGAGCATGGGCACGCCGGGAGCGTTCATCATGCCGTAGCCCGCGAGTCGGCCCGTGCCGGTTCCTTCGGTCTGCACGAAGCGGTGCCCCCAGGATCCGACGGGGCTCTGGCCGCGGGCGATCTCGAGGGCGAGACGTTCGAGGTCATCCCGGAAGGTGTCGTCGCCGGTGGCGATGGTGTACTCGGCGACGAGGATCGTGATGGGCCCGTAGAACCACGAGTGGTACTGACGCCGATCGGGATCGGTGTAGTTCGCGAGCCGGGCGACCTGATCCTTGACGATCGGGAGGTGCTCGGGGGTTCCGCCCGCGAGCAGGGCGAGGGCGGCGTACGACCGTTCGATCGGGGTACCGCGATCGGGGGCGTCCCCGATCTTCTTCGCCAGCGCCTCGCACCCGCGTTCGAGGATGCGTTCGGACTTCGTGCAGTCGAACGGGGCGGTCTTCGAGTAGCCGCCGAGCACTGGGAGTTCGATGGTCACGCGGTCGCGGCGGCCGTCCCGCCAGCGGAGCAGCACGAGTCGCCCGCCGCGCTGCTCGGCCCGACCGATCGCTTCGCCGAGTTCGCGACGGGGATCTTCTCGGAATGGCCGAGTGCCGATCCCGAGGATGACGTCACCGACGGCGACGAGGCCGTCGGCGGGCGAGCCCTCGTCGACCTGCGTGACGAGGATCTGGCGGGCGGTGGTCGTCTCCATCCCGTCGCAGTGCATCCAGCCTCGGAGGCCGGTGGGGCCGAGGGTCCAGTCGTGGTTGGAGCCGTCCGGAATGGACTCGCCTGCGGTGAAGTCGGGATTGGGGATGGGCGGGGCGGCGGCGAGGGCGAAGGCGGGGGAGCTGGCGACGAGTGCGACGGTGAGCCCGAACATCACGCGGAGCGGTACGCGGTGAAAGTGGCAGGGGCGGGGCAGGGCGAATGGTCGCATGGCG
>CAYZSH010000199.1:1242-4017 GCA_964481025.1 uncultured Isosphaeraceae bacterium | reverse complement strand
TCGATTCGTCACCGGGCCGCCGTGCCGATTCCGCTTCCCACCGTCGGGGTCACGTCGATCTGCCAGAGTGCTGGCCGATCACGACGCTGACGGAACTCGCCACCACGCGTCCGTACTCGCCCTCGCCATCCGCTCCATGGCGATACCGCAGTCGGGCCTCCGCACAGAGTTCATCGAGCCGCCCCGCGTCGAATCCCTCTCGCGGAAGCCGCGGCAGATCACGGGTTCGCTTGAACGCCTCGATCACTTCGAACACGTCGTCGGGGAGCATCGCCCGTCGTGCGATCGCGTCGCGAAGGCCTCGCTCGGCGAAGGTGAAGTCGCTGCTCCAGTTGAACCACTGCGTCGAGGCGGCCAGTCGAGGGATCTGCAGGCGACCGTCCTGCGGATCCAGTTGGAGCAGTGGACAGGTGATCGCCAGCCGCGGAAAGTGGAGGTTCGGGAAGAGCCGGCAGTTCCAGTAGGACTCGGCGATCCTCACGAATTCCTCAAGCGATGTCACGTTGCGAAAGCCCGATTCCGCCATCGGCATGTGCTCGATCTTCGGTTTCGCGGCGTCGACCGTGTCGTTGGCGACATCGAAGTAGTGGGAGCCGAGCTGCAGGGCGTTCTGGAAGTACCGATCCCGCAGGATGCCCCAGATCCGTCCGACATGGCCGCCCTGTTCGCCGAAGGCGAGGACCGCCTGCAGTGCTTCCGACGGTCTTCCCTCTCGTCCGCGGGCAAGGAACTTCCGCAAGGCGGTTCGGGTGATCGGCAGGCAGTAGCCCTTCGGATAGAGACTGGGGTCGCCTCGCATGGCCTGATCGGGATGGTCGACGAGATGCCCTCGCAACTCCTCGTCGACCTCCGCACGAATCTCCAGGAACTCCGCCTCGAGAAGCGGCAGCGCCGGAACGATCCACCGCTCGGTCAGTTCGATCTGGCGTTCGTCGATCGGCTGTATGCGCTCGACCTGACTCGGCGCTCGGGCCAGAATCCGCTCCACGAGCGTCTCGAAATCCGTCGCCTTCGGCCTCATCCGCAATCGGCCTTCCGAGCCGCGGCAGCTGGGATGTCGCGCGGATCCCGGCGAGTCTCGTCCGGATCGATCGCCAAGGTGGGCATGCGTGGCTCCTGCGACTCGACCCTGCGGATCGGCGACGTCCTGTCATTCTCCATGATCTTCATCGGCGATCAAGCATCCTTCCGACGAGTGCGCATCGCGGGCGCAGTGCCTCGTTGATCCCTGTTCGTTCCGCGGCTCGATCGATGCCGGTCGTCGACGTCGGTCCCGGTACTGGTGTCCGATCCCCCTCATTCCGCCCGGATCGTGAACCAGGCCATCCCGCCCGCGGGCACCGTCGCCTCGACCTCGATCGTGCCGTCCCGCGCGATCTCGTGTCGAGTCGGATCCGAATCCCGGAGGGCGACGATCGCGACATCACGCAGTCCCGTGTAGTGAAGATCCACGCGGATCGTGCGGGTCACCTCGCGGTCCAGCGGGTTGAACACCACGAGCATGCCTTTGGTGTCCAGCATCGGGTTCACGTGCAGCATCCAGTCGACGTCACGTCCGTCGGCGCGGCGGCCGTGGACGACGTCCGATTCGAGGATGTCGCGGTACCGCTTGAACCAGTCGACGACCGACTTCACGCGATCCCGGGTCTCGGGCGTGTCGAAGAGCCGCGGGCCTCGATAGTGCGCTTGGACGCCGAGGGCGAGGTTCGATTCCAGCATCCGCTGATAGTGATCGAGATGCTCACGCAACGGCTCGATGGTCGCCGCGGCGCCGCCGCCGTGATACTGGGCGAGCGGCACGTGCATCCAACCCATGCTCGGCGTCTTGTTCCACGTGCCGTCGTAGATGTTCTGCCGCGTGTGGATCACCTGATGCGCCCGCGGAAGCGACCAGTTGACCTCGCGATACCCCATGCCGCACTTGTTGCTGCCGCTCAGGTAGTAGTAGTCCGGCGCGTTGATGTAGACGCCCGCCGCACGAAGATCGCGATACAGGTCGCGGGTCAGTGACCACTGCACCCAGCGTGAATCGTCCTCGCCACGCTGCAGCGGCGGCCGGGCGGTGACGTCCACGTCACCCGGATACGGCCCGTCGTTCTCGAACTGATCGAAGCCCGTCGCCTCGTAGAAACCCCGCATCGTGCCGAGCCACTGAAGACCCCAGTCGCTCGTCACCGCAGGACATTGCCCGTGCGTCGGCGACTCGCCATCGGGCGACACGATCATGTGCTCGGCCCCGACGCCCCGCGACGAGAACAGCGAGTAGCACCCGAGTTCGATGCCGCGGGCCTCGGCGTGATCGGCCACCGACTTCCAGCGGGCGAGAAACGCCGGATCGCGATTCTCCATGTTGAAGCCGCTTCCGAAGCTCAGGATGATCGCTTCGAATCCGACCGCCGCCGCCTCGTCGATCGCGGCCATCACGCGGTCGGGGTCGTTGGTCAGAAGGTGATGCGTGATCGGGTTCTCGGTGACCCACGGTGCGAGTGTGCGATACATCCGCCGCTGGTTGAGGCCTTGCCGCTCGCGATCACCGTCCTGCGCGAGTTCGAACACGCGGAAGCTCTCGAACGTGCCACCCGGATCGACCTGTTGCGCCGGCCCCCGGGTCGGTTCGCACACCAGCAGGCACGGCGTCTGCCGTGCCCAGTTGACCTGCGTCGTGAACAGCGGATCGGAGCGCCAATGCACGACGTGACGGTTCGCGTTCTCGGGATTGAAGCCCCCGAAGGCGAAGTCGGTCTCGACGTGCAGGCAGTCGGGCCGCGGCAACGC
>CAYZSH010000199.1:0-1142 GCA_964481025.1 uncultured Isosphaeraceae bacterium | reverse complement strand
CCGACGTCGTGCGCGACCCCGTCGATCGTCACCCGCGCCTCGGGCCGTACCGACCGCAGCATCGACTGGCCGGTGACGAGGTTGTCGAAGCCGACGCACGCGGCGTTCGGCTCGAGTCGCCAGGTGCGTCGAATGAGTCCGTTGTCAAGAACGAGCTCACGGCCGTCCGCCGATCGATACGCGTCCGCGGTGAAGGGCGACGGATCGACGAGGTGATCGACGGTCGAGACCGGTGAAGGCTTCAGAATCGGAAGCGAGGACACGTCGCGCGGATCGTCGGCGATCGTCGTTCCGGTTAGCGACGTCGTCACGATCGAGGCAAGCAGCATCGAACGAAAGCGGGCATGACGCATGGAGTGGTTCATCACAGGGTCGGTTCCGCTGGGTTCACTTGATCGCGGGCACGATCGCTTCGGCCCAGATCTCGTACGCCTTCGGGGTCAGGTGCAGGAAGTCGGGCATGAGGTCCCTCGGGATGCGGCCGTCCTCCATGACGAAGGCGTCGCCGAAGTCGTGCACCACGAGCGGGCGACCTTTGCCGGATTCTTCGAAGCGGTTGTTCGACGCCTCGACCCAACGGCCGAGGGCCTGGTTGATCTGGCAGATGTCGCCCCGCATCGGGTTCATCGCCTCGCCGCGGGGGAACGTCTCGATGATGTGGATGGTGGCTTCGGGGCACTGGGCCTGCAGCATCATGATCACTGCGCGGATGCCGTCGAAGGTCTCCGCGGCGGTGCTCGTGCCGTGGCCGAGGTTGTTGGTGCCGATGAGCAGCACGACGTGCTCGGGCGCGAGCCGCGTGAGCGGCGCCTCCTTCAGTCGCCAGAGGACGTGCTCGGTGCGATCGCCGGAGTTGCCGAGGTTCAGCGCCCCAAGCGGAGCGATCGATTCCTTCCAGACCTCGCGGCCCGGCCCTTCCCACGCCTGCGTGATCGAGTCGCCGACGAAGAGCACCCGCGTCGGCTCGGATTCCCGAACCCGGCGGATGCACTCGTCCTGGCGGGCGATCGCACCGGCGTTGTCGCGGGGGACGGGCGTGATCGACGACGGGGCGGTCGCGGCGTCCTGGGCCGCGGCGACGCCGGTGATCGAGGCGGCCAGTCCGAGGGTGATCAGCAGGAGCATGAGCGAGCGGATCGAGG
>CAYZSH010000198.1:0-5457 GCA_964481025.1 uncultured Isosphaeraceae bacterium | reverse complement strand
CACGATTCCGCTCCCCCGTCCTCGGGGGAGCTGTCGCCGAAGGCGACTGAGGGGGGCGGTAGCCGACTAGGCCGCCGCGCGACCCAACAATCTCCTGCTCACCTGATCTCCTGATCTCCTGCTCTCGCCGAAGGCGCCCCTACCCCGCCGCGAACGCCGCGGGCACGTCGCCCCACGGCGCGATGACGCGGCTCTTCACGCCGCCTCGTCCCTTCCAGTCGCTCACGATCTGAAGCCACGTCGGGCTCATCGTGCGACCGAGGTCATCACGGATCTTGTTCGTGACCGCCTCGAAGAACATGCCTTCGTTGCGGAACGCGTGGAAGTAGAGCTTGAGGCTCTTGAGTTCCACGCAGACCGCGGCGGGCTGGTACCTCACCATGATCGTGCCGAAGTCCGGGTGGCCGGTCATCGGGCAGACCGAGGTGAACTCCTCGTGTCGATGCTCGATGACGTACGGAGTCTCACCGGGGTTGTCGAAAAACTCGAGGATCTCTTCGGCGATGGGCATGGGGAGCAGGGGTGGCAGTAGAGGTGGTGGTGGGTCAGAGGCCGTACGTCGTGAGCAGACTGACGACCTTGCGCTGGTCCGGGTTCGCACGGAGGCTGGCTCGGAAGGCGTCGGCGGCGGCGTCGCGGGCGTCGAGGTCGGTTCGCTCCGAGCGGAGCCAGCGATTCAACTCGTTCACGCCGACACCGTTGAGGGCCGGCCAGAACTCGGGATCCAGTTCCACCGCCCGCTTGTAGCTCTCCACGCTCGCGTCGTAGTCGCCGAGGCGGAAATAGGCACGCCCGAGTCGTTCCCAGGCCTGCGGCGAAGGCGCGATCGCGACCAGCACCTGTCCGGCGTTGGCCGCCTCGCGATGCCGGTCCTCGCGGGCATAGCACTCGACGAGATTGCCGATGAGTTCGGGATCGTTCCCGACGTACTCGATGGCGACCTCGTACGCGTCGATCGCGTCGCCGAGCCGGCCTGCGAGCATGTAGGCCGTGCCGAGCATCGCGCGGGCGTCGCCGTCATCAGGATCCAGTTCGATGCGTCGCTGAATCGGCACGATCGCGCTGGCGGGCATGTCGAGTTCGATGAACGTCGCCCCAAGACCCGTGAGACTTCCCAGATCCTCGGGCCGGATCGAGAGCGCCTGCTGATAGGCGCGGGCGGCCTCCTTGAGTCGTCCCAGGGCGCGAAGAACGGTGCCATGCCCGTACTGCGCGTCGAAGTCGCGTGGATCCAGACGGGTCGCTCGGGCGTACGCGGGCTCGGCCCGACGGAACTGGCCGAGATCCTCGTACGCCTGTCCGATGCCGACGTAGGCGATGGTGAGCGATGGGTTCTCGTCAAGCAACGACTCGAAGGTCCGGATCGCATCCTCGTGTCGGCCCTCGCTGATCATCGCCTTGGCGGCGTCGGCACGCACCGCCTGCTCGGCGTTGGGGCGTCGGATGTCGATCACCGGCCGCGGCGGCGGCGGGAACGGCGCATCCGCGACCTCCGACGTGGGCTGGTCGCTGGAGCAACCGCCAAGCCCCGCCGCAAGAACGGCGATCAGGCCCGGCACGATGGCGATTCGAGATCTCGGGGTCATCATCCCACTTCCGGAAGAGGAACTGCGTCGTCGTCTACTTTCGGCTCGATCGACCACCGGGAGCCAACGTTCGCAGCCGATCGAGGTTCACGGCGTCCCACGGGCGACCATCGGGAGCATCCTCCTTCTCGGTCTCGAGCACCATGGGAATCCCCCGCCAGGCCGGCACCCGCAACACCGCCTTGAAACACGCCTCGCCGCAGGTCCCCTCCCCGATGTGGGCATGTCGATCCTTCCGACTGCCGATCGCACCGACCGAGTCGTTGAGGTGCACCGCCAGCACCTGATCGAGCCCGATCGTGGCGTCGAGACGCTCGAGCACCGCCTTCGCCGCGGCCGGCGTCGACATGTCGTGTCCGGCGGCGACGGCGTGACAGGTGTCGAAACAGAAGCCGACCCGCTCCGGGACCGCGACGCGATCACGGATCCACGCGAGCTGGATCGGGTCGTAGCCGAGGTTCGTCCCGCTGCCCACGGTGTTCTCGAGCGCGGTCCGCACCCGGTAGCCGCGGGTCTCCTTCTCAAGTCGGTCGAGGGCCTTCACGATGCGTGCGAGCCCCTTCTCCTCATGCTCGTTCGGCGGCTCGCCGATCGGGTTCGGCTCGCCGGGCTTGCGGGTCGATTCCAGATGCGCGCCCGGATGCGCCACGCACGCCGGGATTCCGAGCGTCTCGCATCGCTCCAGTTCCTCCCGCTGCAGCGCCACCGACTTCTCCCACGCGGCCGGATCGGGCGAGGCCATGTTCACGAGGTAGCTGTTGTGGCTCACCACGCGGGCCGGTTCGTCCGCCCAACCGATCGCCGCGATCGCCGCCTTCCACGCCGCGACCTCGTCGTCGGCGAGCGGCTTCACCTTCCACTGCCGCTGGTTCTTGGTGAAGACCTGCACGCAGTCGCAGTCGAGTTCGCGCGCGGACTCGATCGCGTGATGCATGCCACCCGAGATCGAGAGATGCGAGCCGAGCCACGGCGCCGAACGGGCGCCGGAGACGGGCTGGGCTTCGCGAACAGGACGAGCGGTGGTGGTCGGCATGAGGATCTCCTGGGTCGGCGAGTCTACGTCTCGCCATCCGGGCCGTCGTCGAAGCGGGCGTCGAGTTCCTCCTGCCAGCCTTCGTCCCGCTCCTGCCGACGATCGTCGGCCGCATCGTGGTCGAGCCGATGCACGAGACACAGGATCACGGCCCCGAGCAGTTTCGCATCCGCCAGCGTGCGGAGAAGCCACCAGCACAAGGCGCCGAGGGTGATCACCACGCCCCCCGCACGGGCGAGGCCGTCGGCGTCGAGGATCGGCACCGAGGTCAGACCGCCGATCAGGCGACCGATCTGCACCGCCACCCACGCGATGACCGCGAACATCGCGATCGTGAAGGAAAGATCGCCGAGTCCGGCGGCGCGGTCGTCTCGCGACCAGTCCGCAAGCGCCGTGCTCTCCCGCGCGATGATCGCGGCCTGCAGCAACAGCAACGACGTGCCGGCGCCGGCCAGCGCCATGGCGGTCGCCCCACCGCCGCCACCGCCCGCGCCGAAGATGGCCGTGGCCAGGATCGCGACCACGGGACCGAGTCGCCCGATGACCAACGACCGGACCGATGTCGGGGACTGCGGCGATCGCAGCCTTCGATTCGCTCGCACCCACGAGCCGAACGCCACCGCGACACCACCGATCACGAGCAGCACCGCACCGGGACCCGGTCCGGCGATGAGCGAGGCCACAAGGCAGACCGTCGCGACCTGCGTGCCGAGGGCCACCGCCTGCCATCGAATCGCCGCGATGATCGTCGGCCGATCGAAGCGATCGAGCGGCGCATCACGCCCGACCTCCGCGGGCGGCGGGCCGCCGCACTCGGGGCAGCGACGCCGGGCGTCGAGACCTCGTCGCTCGTACCCGCATCGCGGGCACCGTGGAACGCCCCCGCCCGTCACCGCTCAGCCCGCCGCGACCGTGGCGGCATGCACCACGGCGTTTCGGAACATGCGAAGTCCCGGGGCGTCGCCCTCCCGCACCGCGGGCGCGAGCCGCGTCCAGGTCGGGTGCTGCGTCCAGCGGGTGTACCGCTCGGGGTGCGGCATGAGACCGAAGACCAGCCCGCTCGCGTCGCAGATGCCCGCGATGCGACCGATGGATCCGTTGAAATGGTCGGCCTCGGTGTAGCGGACCGCGACGCGACCGTCGGCCTCGAGCGCGGCGATGACCTCGGGTGACGCGATGAATCGCCCCTCTCCGTGCGCACTCGGGAGCAGACGGACCGACGCATCGAGATCGGCAAGACCGCGGGTCCACACGCACCGCGTGTTCGACGGAACCTCGAAGCCGGTCCAGTCGTCGCGGAACCGCCCCTGCTCGTTCGGCGCGAGCGCCACCGACGGACGTGCAGCCTCGGATGGCCACGATTCACCCGCGGCCGGACCGGGCAGGAGCCCCGCCTGCACCGCGATCTGGAACCCGTTGCACGGCGCGATCATCGGGACGCCGCGGGCGATCGCCGCCGCGAATGCACCATAGAGGTCGCGACGAATGATCTGGGCGAGGATGCGACCCGCGCCGCCGTCGTCGCCGTAACTGAAGCCGCCCGGCAGACCGACGAGATCGAAGCGATCGATGATCGACGGATCACGACGAAGTCGCGTGAGCGGCACCGACTCGGGCCGTGCCCCCGCGAGTGCGAACGCACGGAAGAGTTCGCCGTCGCAGTTGATGCCGGGCGCCGTCAGGATCAGCGCCCGAGGGGCGGCGTGGTCGGCGTCGGAGATCGAGGTCGGCGCGTCGGTCATGACGGATCCATCGGGAGTGGTGGCGTGATCGGCTCGGGATGCGGTGACGGTCATCGGTCGGCCCCCTCGTTCCACGCGGCGAGGAATCGATCGGCACGTTCGACCGCGGGTCCATCGCCGACACCCGTGACGACGACCTCGCCGCCGTCGGGTCCCGGTTCGGTGAAGGCGCCGATGACGGCGTGCGGGAGATCCCCGAACACGTCGGCGATCGCCTCGAGGTCGCCTTCGGCCACTTCGAGCAGGTAGCGGCTGGGATCCTCGGCGAAGGCACGGGCGGCGGGATCGACGGCACGGCCCGACTCCGTCGGCACGGCATCGAGATCGACCTCGACTCCGAGTCCGCCGGAGAACGCCATCTCGATCGCGGCGACGAGCACGCCGCCTTCGCTCGCGTCATGCGCACTCCGCACGAGTCCCGTGCGAATCGCGGCCGCGACCGCGGCGGCGATCTTCGGCCCCTGCACGAGATCGACGACCGGAAGTTCATCGACACCCGCGGCAAGGTCACCGCCGATCCGCACGAAGTGCGAACCGCCGAGGCGATCACTGGTCGTTCCGACGAGCACGAGTCGATTCCCCGCGGACTTCGCGTCCATGGTGGTCGCGAGCATCTCGTCCTCGACGATCGCCATGCCCGAGATGAGCAGGGTCGGCGGGATGCGGATGGTGCGACCGTCCTCGGTCGAGAACTGGTTGTTGAGCGAATCCTTGCCGCTGACGAACGGGGTGCCGTACGCGAGCGCGCCGTCGAGACACGCTTCCGACGCCCGCACCAGCGACCCGAGGTTCCGCGGATCGCCGCAGCTCGGCCAGCAGAAGTTGTCGAGAATCGCGATCCGCTCGGGATCGGCGCCGACGCAGACGAGGTTGCGGACGCACTCGTCGATCGCGGCGAGACCCATGAGGTACGGATCGCGAGCGAGTCCGGTCGCCAGACCGTGACCGATCGCGAGTCCGCGCGACGCCTCCGGCACCGGGCGGATCACCGCGGCGTCGCTCGGGCCGTCGTTTGGCCCCGCGAACGGTCGCACCACCGAGCCGCCCTGCACCTCGTGGTCGTACTGCCGGATGATCCACGCCTTGCTGGCGAGGT
>CAYZSH010000197.1:0-5467 GCA_964481025.1 uncultured Isosphaeraceae bacterium | reverse complement strand
AAGGCGTGCTTCAGCCGCGGCTCTTCGCCCAGCGGGCGGGCGGCTGACCCGCCTTCGCGGGACCGGTCGCGGCGTTGCCATTGACTCCGGGATCCGCTTCCACGATCTGGCGGACGACCGCCTCGGAGAGCGCGCTCGGGTGACCCTGCCAGCGGACGACCCAGTCGGTGGACATCACGGCGACATGCGGAATGCCGCGGACCTGGAACGCACCCTTCATCCGCCCCTGCGGATCGAGCGCGAGGTTGTAGGCGAAGCTCTGAGGACCGAGATTCTTCCGCTGGAGACCCGAGTTGAACGCTGACTGGCTCTCGTCGGAGAGGCCGACGCATTCGACCTTGCCGCGGAACTTGTTGGCGATCTCGTTCATGTGCGGAATGGCGGCGACGCACGGACCGCACCAGGTCGCCCAGAAGTCGACGATCACGACCTTGCCGCGGGTGTCGGGCTGGGGCGTGATCCAGGTGTCGACGGCCGCCTGCGGGGCGGGGCGACCCCGGAGATCGGCAGCGCTGCCGACCGAACCGACGATCGCGGGCCAGGTGCCGGTGCCGCTGGTCGCGGTCGCGTCGGCCTTCGGGCGCGGCTCGGGCTGCTTCGACTCGTCGTACTTCTCGCCGAGGAGTTTCTCGAGGGCCGATCCGAGTCCGCGATCGCTGAGTCCGCCGTAGCGGACCGCACCCTGGCGATCGATGACGATGTTCACCGGCCGCTCGAACGCGCCGTAGAGATCGCAGGTCGCTCCCGAGGGATCGAGGGCCACGGGGAACGCGGGTTCCGCACGCTTGCAGTACGTCTCGGCGTTCTCTGAATCCTCGGGCGTGTGGAGCAGGATCGCGACGACGTCCTTCGACTTCTTGTCGAGACCGTCCACCACCTTCTGAAGCCGCTTGATTTCCGCGCGGCCCGCGGACGAACCGCTGGTCCACGTCTGAATGACGATGACCTTGCCGCGGAGATCCTTCATCGCGTCGCCCGGCTTTCGTCCATGGATCCACTGGAGGTCCTCGGCGAAGTCCGGCGCGGCGTAGCCGACACCGGCATCGATCGCAGCGCGGTCCTCGGTCGGCAGGCGATCCTTCCAGCGATCCTCGTCGTCACCCGCGACAGGGGCGATCGAGAACGGCGTGGTGGGGCGGGCGGCGATCGCGGGCATCACGGCACCGGCGAGCACGCCGGCTCCGAGGGTCATCGCGAGAATTCGACGCATCTGGGGTTCCTTTCCTGCTGACCTGACGGACCGATCGGGGGTCGGATCGGAGTTTCCGAGGCCCTATGGTACGACGTCGCTCGCACTTCGATGCGGTTCGATCGCGGAATCGTCGCGGAGAACCGCCTCCAGCCAGTCCACGAGCGGCCCTGCCTCGGTCGAAAGCGCGACGAAGAGGCCGTAGTGGCCGAGCGGGTACCACCAGTGCTCCGCCCGCGGATGGAGACCCCGCAGCCTCGCCCGGGCGGTTTCCGGAATGGCGGCATCGAATCCCGACTCCATGAGGAGGATCGGAATGCCTCCGAGCCGGGCGGCCGCGTCGGACTCCGCGGTCGGCGATTGCAGCCGCGTCGCCGACTCGAATGCCGTGACGAAGCGGGGGAGATCGACGTCGTCGACCCGAGGCCCGCGGCGATCGACCCGCAGGTCCTCGTCGGTAAGGGTGGTGCGGGCGACGATCGTCGCCGGTGACGCACCTCCGGCGATCAGGACGACGGCATCGACCGCCCTTACGGCTCGCAGCGTGTCCGCGACGAGCGGGGCGGCGAGGGCGCCGCTGCTCGCTCCGACGATCACGGTCGGCCCCGCCGGGAGATCGGCTCGGGACGACAGCCGAGTCACGATGTCACGCAGACCGTCCCGCCAGGTGCCGAGACCGGCATCGACCTCGGCGGCGAGCGTCCGACCCGCGGCCTCGGGATCGAGTCCCGGGGACAGCGTGGTCACGCCGTCGGTGCGATCGTCGGGGGCGCAGATGGGGGGTGAGGAGACGAGCACCGTCCAGCCTCGTCGCAGGAACTCTGCGACCAGCCACTGCTCCGGCGGATTGAGTCGTGCGAGACTTCCAAGCACGATCGCGAGACCGCGGGAACCGCCCGACGTCGGTCGCGCGAGCAGGCCATCGACGGCGCGACGCGGGGGAACCTCGGGATGTCGCGCGGCGTCGTCGGCGGCGAGTTCGAGCACCGCGATCCAGGGTTCGATCGACGCGATCCGCGACTCGTCGATCATCGCGAAGGCCGAGGTCGCCAGCGGTCCGGACGGTCGCCAGAGTTCCGAGTCGGGGCCATCCGGCAGACGTTCGAGCACGAGCGGTCGGCGATCGCGATCGAGCACCGCGAAACCCCGCGGCTGCCACGCCTCGGGATCGACGGGGTCGGGCGACTTCCATCGTGGCCCGGGAATCGGCGGCGTCGAGGCGAGATCGGGGGGCGGCGTCGTCGGCGTGCCCGGGGTCTTGATCGCGCACGCAGCGAGCACCAGCACCGGGACGCTCGCCGCGACGCGGGCGATGATCCGGAGCGCGACTCCGGGCAACGTCACCGCCACACCGTCATCGCGGCGTTGTCGATGAGGCGCACCGAGTCGTCGTCCCAGCGCAGTCGAGCGGCGATGAGCGCCCGCGTCGGCCGGCTGAAGTCGGTGACCGGGAGCAGCGTGTGCGGGTCGCGGACGACGGCGTAATCGACCTCGAGACCGTGCGCCTCGAGCGTCTCGCGCATGAGCCGTTCCGCGGTCTCGGGATGTTGCGCGGCGTGGGCGCACTGCAGGGCTCTCGGCACGCCGAGCGCTTGATCGCGCAGGGGCGCGGGGATGCGGGTGTTGCGGCTCGACATCGCGAGGCCGTCGGGGTCGCGGACCAGTGGGCCGGGTTCGATCCGGATCGACGAGAGATCCGGATCGGCGGCGACCATCGCCGTCACGACCTGCAACTGCTGCCAGTCCTTCTCGCCGAAGACCGCCAGGGCCGGTCGGACGTGCTGCAGGAGCCGCGCGACCACGAGGCAGACGCCGCCGAAGAACCGCGGGCGATCCGAGTCCTCGAGGCGGGGGCGGGTCGCGACCTCGGGCAGCGGGAACGCCGCCGCCGCCGCGACCGCGGCTTCGGGACCCTCGGGGTACATCGTCGCGGCGTTCGGGGCGTAGACGACGTCGCAGCCCGCCGAGCCCGCGAGCTCCACGTCGCGATCAAGGCCCCGCGGATAGGCATCGAAGTCCTCGCCGGGCGCGAACTGGGTGGGGTTGACGAAGACGCTCGCGATGACCGGCCCCCCGTGGGTCCGCGCCTGCCGGATGAGCGAGAGGTGGCCGTCGTGCAGGGCGCCCATCGTCGGGACGAAGGTCCCGCCCGTGAAGGAGGCGAGATCGGCACGCTCATGAACGACGCGGGGAGGGGTCATGATGGGGCGGAGTGTACGGATGCTCGGGCGGTCGCCGTGACCCGAAGGGGACGTCCAAGCCCGTTCGAGCCGGGAAATCACGGGGGGGACTCGGTATACTGAGACTCAGTCTCAAATGCCGCATCCCGAGTCCGGGATCATGCGAACGACCGTTCGGCTCCCCGATCCGTCATGCGGGATCCGAGCATCGGTCATTACCGGCCCTCAGGCCACTTCGTCCCACGGAGTTCCGTCGACGTGAATCGCCCGATCTACATGGACAACGCCGCGACGACCCGCACCGATCCGCGGGTGGTCGAGGCCATGCTGCCGTACTTCACCGAGGTCTACGGCAATCCCGGCAGCCGCAACCACATGTACGGCTGGGAGTCCGAAGCCGCGGTGGACACCGCCCGCGAGCAGGCGGCGTCGCTGATCGGCGCCGGACCGAAGGAGATCATCTGGACCAGCGGCGCGACCGAGAGCAACAACCTCGCGATCAAGGGTGCCGCCCAGATGTACGCGAAGGCGCCGCTCGGCGCCACCGGTCGCGGCCACATCATCACTGCGATCATCGAGCACAAGGCCGTGCTTGACCCGGTCAAGCGACTCGAGCGTGAAGGCTTCGACGTCACCTGGCTCGAGCCCGGCGCCGACGGCATCATCACCGCCGAGATGGTCCGCGCCGCGATGCGGGACGACACGATCCTCGTCACCATCATGTGGGCGAACAACGAGGTCGGCACCATCAACGAGGTCCCCGAGATCGGTGCCCTCTGTCGCGAGAAGGGCGTGGTCTTCCACACCGACGCGACGCAGTGGGTCGGCAAGATGCCGACCGACGTCGAGCGTGACAACATCGACCTGCTCTCGTGGTCCGGTCACAAGATCTACGGACCGAAGGGCGTCGGCGCCCTCTACGTCCGTCGTCGCAAGCCGCGGGTCCGCCTGCAGGCGCAGATGGACGGCGGCGGCCACGAGCGAGGCATGCGTTCCGGCACCCTCAACGTCCCCGGCATCGTCGGCATGGGCGCCGCCTGTGCGATCTGCGCCGAGGAGATGGAGACCGAGCGGGAGCGTCTGCTCGGACTGCGTCGTCGTCTGGAGACCGAACTCTCCAGCCGCATGGACGTGGTCGCGGTCAACGGTCACCCCGAGCGTCGCCTGCCGCACCTGACGAACATCTCGTTCGGCTTCGTCGAAGGCGAGTCCCTCATGATGGGCATCAAGGACATCGCCTGCTCCAGCGGCTCGGCGTGCACCAGCGCCAGCCTCGAGCCGAGCTACGTCCTCAAGGGACTCGGACTCGGCGACGATCTGGCTCACTCCTCGCTCCGGCTCTCGCTCGGTCGCTTCAGCACCGCCGAGGACGTGGACACCGCGATCGAGGGCATCGTGAAGGCGGTCGAGCATCTTCGGAGGCTCAGCCCGCTCTATGACCTTCACCAGGAAGGCATCGACATCAGCACCATCGAGTGGCAGACGCACTGACGTCCCGCTCCCGACCGGAGATTTCACGCCATGGCGTACAGCGAGAAGGTCAACGACCACTACGACAACCCCCGGAACGTCGGCTCCTTCGGCACCTCCTCCGAGGTGAAGGAGCGGAAGGACGTCGGGGTCGGCATCGTCGGCGCCCCTGAATGCGGCGACGTCATGCAGCTTCAGATCAAGGTCAGCGATGACGGCGTCATCGAGGACGCGAAGTTCAAGTGCTTCGGCTGCGGTTCGGCGATCGCGAGTTCGTCGCTCGCGACCGAGTGGATCAAGGGCAAGTCGGTCGACGACGCCCTCAAGATCCGCAACACGCAGATCGTCGAGGAGCTCGCCCTCCCGCCGGTGAAGATCCACTGCTCGGTGCTCGCCGAGGACTCGATCCGCACCGCGATCAACGACTACAAGCAGAAGAACGGCATGGCGGTCGAGGCCGACCACGCCCACGCTCACTGACCTCTTCATCCGTCCGCGGATGTCCCCCGGGGCCACGCCCCCCGACAGGAGTTCGTCGCATGCCCGTCAACGTGACCGAGACCGCCGCCCGCGAGATCGACGCGATCATCCGCCAGCAGGACCTCGACCCCGAGAAGATCCGACTCCG
>CAYZSH010000196.1:0-5505 GCA_964481025.1 uncultured Isosphaeraceae bacterium | reverse complement strand
TCTCCGTCGAGCGGAGCGTCATCGCCCGCACGATCCTCGATCGCATCCTCGCCGCGTGGCGTGCTGAAGCCGTGCTGCTTGAGGACGCGGTCCCGCCGCGACTGCGCACCGGCCGCTGGACGCACGAGTGGATGTGGCCTGGCCACCCGCACGTCGATCCGAGCAAGGAAGCGACTGCGGCACAGGTGCGACTTGGCACCGGGCTGACGACGCTCGCCGACGAGTACGCGGCCCAAGGCAAGGACTGGGAAGAGCAGTTGCGGCAGCGTGCTCGCGAGTACGCGCTCGCGCGTGAGCTCGGGCTCGACATGCTCGGCGACGAGGGCGATCCAGATCCGGACGTCGAGGACGACGAGGACGATGACGTCGAGGTTGATGAGGACATGCAATGAAGCACCTGAAGGGTCGCAAGCTCGCGACCATCACCAGCGACCAGATCGAGTGGCTGCAGGCTGAGGCGACGCCCGACGGCGAGACTGCCGCGGGCCTGCCGAAGTTCTCGATGGTCGCCTACACCGGCGGCGCGATGACGGTGCGGGGCTGGGACGCTCCGGTCGTCGTCGATCTCGCCGGGCTGCAGTGGACGGCGAAGGCGAGACCGATCCTCAAGGATCACAGCGCCTCGCTCGTCATCGGCCACACCACCGGCATTCGCGTCATGGGCGGCGATCTCGTCGTCGATGGCGTCATCAGCGGCGCTGGCGGCGTCGCCCGCGAGATCGTCGAGTCGAGCCGCAACGGGTTCCCGTGGCAGGCATCGATCGGCGCTGACGCGGGCGGCATCGAGTTCATCGGCGACGGCGAGACCGTCACCGCGAACGGCCGCGAGTTCGACGGTCCCGTTTACGTCTCGCGAAGGGCGGTCCTTGGCGAGGTTTCGTTCGTCGCGCTTGGGGCGGACGACGCCACCGAGGCGCGAGTCGCGGCCAATGCCGCGGAGGAGTCTGACATGAGCAAGACCACCGAGCCGACCGGCGACGTGGCGGCCACCGCTGCCCCCCAGGCGAAGGTGGTCGAGGCCGCGGCGGACGCCGTCGCGGCGATCCGTGCCGAGGCTGCGGCCGAGGCGTCACGCATCGCGTCGATCCGCAAGGTCGCCGCGGGCAACGAGGAGATCGCTGCCAAGGCGATCAGCGAGGGTTGGGACGTCACGAAGTGCGAGCTTGAGTGCCTGCGGGCCGAGCGCGCCCAGGCGATCCCCGCGGCGATCGTCCGCAACAGCGGCGTCGCCGACGAGAAGGCCATCGAGGCTGCCGTCGCCGTCAGCGCGAAGCTGCCGAACGTCGAGAAGGCCTACAAGGCGGAGACGCTTGAGGCCGCCGACAGCATGCGGCAGATGGGCCTGCAGGAACTGCTCCTGCTCGCCGCCGAGCGCAACGGCTACCACGGGCGTTCCGTCAAGGCCGACACCCGCGGCGTGCTGCAGGCTGCGTTCTCGACGATGGGCCTCTCGGGCATCATGTCGAACATCGCCAACAAGTTCCTGCTCGCCGGCTTCACCGCCGTCGATCAGGCGTGGCGTGCGATCGCCGCGACGCGTTCCGTGTCCGACTTCAAGACGGTCACCTCGTACCGCCTCAACGGCGGCTTCGCGTTCGACGAGGTTGGCCCGGCGGGCGAGATCAAGCACGGCACCGTGAGCGAGGAGTCGTTCACCAACGCCGCGAAGACCTACGCCAAGATGTTCTCCGTCACGCGGCAGGACATCATCAACGACGATCTCGGCGCTCTGTCGGCGATCCCGCAGCGGATCGGCCGGGGTGCGGCGCTCAAGATGAACAGCGTCTTCTGGGCGGCGTTCCTCGACAACTCGTCGTTCTTCGCTGCTGGCAACAACAACATCGCGACGAGCAACGCCTTCTCGATCGACGGCCTGACCACCGCGGAGCAGAAGTTCCTCGACCAGACCGACGCCGACGGCTTCCCGCTCGCGCTCATGCCGTCCGTGCTGCTCGTTCCGACTGGCCTCTACGCCAAGGCTGCGCAGGTCATGGCGAGCACCGAGCTGCGTGACACCACCGCGAGCACCAAGTACCCGGTCGCGAACCCGCACGCCGGCAAGTTCCAGGTCGTCACCTCGCCGTACCTGAGCAACTCGGCTCTCACCGGCTACAGCGCGACGTCGTGGTATCTGCTCGCGAACCCGGCTGAGCTCGCCACCATCGAGGTCGCGTTCCTCAACGGAATCGAGACCCCGACCGTGGAGCAGGCCGACGCGTCGTTCTCGACGCTCGGCATCGAGATGCGCGGGTTCTTCGACTTCGGCGTCGCGAAGCAGGACGCGAAGGCCGGCGTGAAGTCCACCGCCTGAACTGACTGACGAATCCGCCCCGGCGGGCAGGCCGCCCGCCGGGGCTTACCGAAAGGAACTGACTCATGGCCACGTATGTCCACGATGGGATGACCATCGACCACACCCCGAGCGGTGCCGTCGCTGCTGGCGACGTCGTCGTCGTGGGTGCTCTCGTCGGCGTCGCGCCTCGCGCGATCGCCGCCAACGCTCTCGGCGCGATCCAGGTGGAAGGCGTCTTCGACATGCCCAAGACCACCAGCGCCGCGATCACCGCGGGTGCCGCGGTCTACTGGGACGCCGATCCCGGTGAGGTTGTCGCGACGCAGACCACCGGCGACCTGCTCTGCGGGCACGCCGTCGCGGCTGCGGCCGAGGCTGCCGCCATCGTTCGGGTGAAGCTCGGACGCTGATGCCCGACGTGATCGCGAGTGCGAACCAGTGGCTCGCAGGGCAGCGCAGGCTGCACCTCGCGACCGACGTGACGTGGAGTCGTGGCGGCTCGTCCGCCACGGCTCCCGCCACGGTCGGACGCACCTCGTTCGAGACCGAGTCCGCAACCGGTCGCGTCGAGCGGATGGAATCGCGCGACTTCATCATCGCGATCGGCGATCTGCCCACCGAGCCAAAGGAGGGCGATCGCATCTCTGAGCCGATGGGAGCCACCACCTACCTCTACGAGGTGATGGCACCCGGCGGCACTCCGGCGGTGCATTTCGCAGACGCGACTCGCACCGCCTACCGACTCCACACCAAGTTCATCGGGACTGCCTGATGGCTCAGATCGTCACAGCACCGGAGCCGCGACTCGGCGGGCGGATTCTTTCCGTCGCCGAGGTCTGCGATGCCGTGCTGTCGGCGGTGAACACCGCGACGCTCTCGCAGCCGTTCGTCGCGGTGCGGCAGTACCTGCCCAAGTTCGACCTAGCCGACGCCGGCGATCTGCTGGTGTTTGTGACTCCGGGCGGCTCGTACACGACGACGCGGGTCAGCCGCGACGCGTGGCAACGCGACCCGCAAGCCACGATCGTCATCGTCAAGCGGCTCGAGAGCGAGCCGTACGACTACGAGATCGACGGGCTGATGGCGTTCGTCGAGGAAGTCCGCGCTCTGCTCGGCACCGTGCGGCTGCCTGAGCACGAGACGTGGAAGGGCCAGCGCCGCCCGCTGCTGCAGGCGCAGACCATCGAAAACGATCCGGTCGTTTCGGTAGAGACGCTCGAAACGATGCGGCAGTTCACCAGCGTGCTCACCGTGACCTATCGGGTCATCGACTAGGAGCCATCATGGCACAGGTATTGGGACTGGACGCAGTGCTGTGGATCGCCGAGCCGGACTCGGCTGGCGACGCCGGCACCTACATCGAGATGAGCAACGCCCGCAACGTGACGCTGTCGCTCGAGACGGCTGAGGCGGACGTCACGACTCGAGCCAACAACGGCTGGCGTGCGACGACGCCGACCTTGAAGGACGCGTCGATCGAGTTCGAGACGATCTACGACACCGCCGACACCGGCTTCACCAAGATCCGAGAGGCGTACCTGAACGGCACCGACCTGTGGGTCAAGGTGCTTGACGGCACGACCCGCGACTCGGCCGGCACCGGCGATAACACTACCGGCAACGGCTTGGTCGCGAAGTGCCGCGTGACGAACTTCTCGCAGACTCAGGATCTCGAAAGCCCGCTCACCTCGAGCGTGTCGCTAAAGCCGACCTACGGTGCCGCACCCACGTGGCAGGCCCCGTGACATACCGAGACGCGAAGGGCCGCGATTGGGAACTCCCGGTTACCGTCTCGATCCTTGAGCGGTGCCGGGACGCGGCGCATTACGACCCGCTGCGGCTCGTCCACGACGGCGAGATGCATCGGCTCGTCCTCGATCCGGTCCTGCTGGCGTCGCTCGCCTGGTGCAGCGTCGAGGGCGAGGCCAAGGTCCGCAACGTTTCGAGGGCGGACTTCATCGACGCGGTGCGCGGTGACGCGATCGAGCGTCTGCTCGACGCGTGGCTGGAGTCCTTCTCGTCTTTTTTCCCGAGCCGCAAGGCGGCGGTGATCCGCCTCGCGGCAAGCGAGACCAGGAAGGCGTACGCAGCAGCGATGAGCGGGCCGGAAGACTCTGGCGACGCATCTACGAGCTCGCAGGAGTTGTCGGAGTCGATCCTCGCAGCATGACGCTGCGACAGTTGGTGTGGATGGCGGACGGCAGGATGCGTCACGACTGGCAGATCGGATCCAACCAGATGGCGCTCACCGCAAACATCCACCGATCGAGCGGCTCGCGGACGTACTCCGCAGCCGACTTCAATCCGTTCGCAGCGCCGGCAAAGCCCGTCGGCATCGACATTCTCAAGCATGTGTTCGTGGACAGGAGACCGGCGTCGTGACGATCGAGGCGATGCAGATCCTTCAGACGGTCGCCATCATCGGCGGCATCGTCATCATGGTCGCGAAGATCGGCGGCCGCGAGCAGTTGCTTCGCGACTCGGCAGAGAACATCCGCGAGTTGCGCGAGACGGTGACGGACCTTGCGGCGACCGTCACGCAACTCGCCACCAATCACGAGCACACGGCCAGGGCTCTCGACGAGATCCGGCGACGCCTCGAGCGTCTGGAGGCCCGCGACCGGTGAACACGCGCAACCGATCCACGCGTATCGCGATCGCCGTCGGTGCGGCGATCCTGCTTTGCATCGTGCTTTCCACGATCATGGCCGGGTGCAGCCCGAGCCAGCGGATCGCGGAAGGCGCGAACGTCGCTAGGGCGAACGCGGCGTCGAGTGCTGATCGGTTCGCGGTGATCGACGAGCGGGCGTTGGAGGCCGAGGCCGCGATGGCAACGATCCGCCGTGAGGCTGCGGGCGGCGCGGCCGAGCAGAAGGCGATCGTCAAGGCCGCGGACAAGATCGCGGAGAGCGTTCCGGGCATTCAGGACAGGCCGAACGAGTGGCTCGGCACACTGACATGGATGGCGATCGCTGCGGTCGCCGTGGCGATCGTCGTTCTCGTCTGGCAACTTGGCCTTGGCAGGCTCATCCGCACGGCGATCGGCTGGATCCCAAGACGGACGCAGACCGCCGCCAAGCTGCTCGACGAGGCAGGAAGCGACTACAGCGAGACCACGTACGAAGAGGCAATCGCCGCGATGCGCGGCATGGATCCCGAGTTCGACGCCGCATGGCGTCGCAGGAGGCTACGCGATGGACTTCGGTGATTGG
>CAYZSH010000195.1:0-5546 GCA_964481025.1 uncultured Isosphaeraceae bacterium | reverse complement strand
TCGAAGGCGTCATCTCGGCCGACCGTCGCTACGTCACCATGACCGTGCAGTTCGGTCTCAACGAGAACGTCCAGTTCACCACCGTGAGCGTGACCGGTGCCGCGGGTGGCGGCGGCGGCAACTTCGGTGGCCGAAGCGAAGGCTTCCAGGGCGAGATCCAGCTGCCGCAGCTTGAAGGCACGCAGATCGCCACGACCACCAGCGTCCCCGACAAGGGCACCGCCCTCCTCGGCGGTCAGCGTCGCGTGGCGGAGTTCGAGCTCGAGGTCGGCGTCCCGGTCCTCTCGAAGGTCCCGTGGCTCAACCGACTCTTCACCAACCGTGCGAGCGAGAAGGTCGAACTGACCACCATCCTGCTCATCCGTCCCGAGATCATCATCCAGCAGGAGAACGAGGCCATCCTCTTCCCCGGCCTGGAAGACCAGATCGGAACCGGGTCCTACCTCGGATACTGATCGCTCCCGCTCGGGAACCATCGATCTCAACACCGCCGCGGTCCATCGGGCCGCGGCGGTGTTCATCCGGGATCGCCCGTCTCGTTCCTCACGTGCTTGAACCCGCTTCGTGACCGCCGTACCCTTGGCGACCGAACCCGAGGAGTCCTCTGAATCATGAACCCCGCGTCCAATGGCCTGAAGATCACCGAGCAGGACGGCATCAGCCGGGTCGATTTCATCGAGCGGAACATCCTCGACGAGGCCAACATCCAGCAGATCGGTGCGGCGATCGGTGCAGTCGTCGAGGCGAGTGCACGGCCGCGGATTCTCATCTGCTTCGAGAACGTCGAGCATCTCTCGTCCGCGGCCCTCGGGGCGCTCATCACGGTGAACACCAAGGTGAAGGCCCGAGACGGTCAGCTTCGCCTCTCGGACATCCGTCCGCAGATCCTCGAAGTGTTCCGAATCACCCGGCTCGACCGACTCTTCGAGATTCACGGGACCGCTGACGAGGCGATGGCCACCTTCGGCTGAACCGCCATTCGAGAACTCCGGCATCGATCCCGGCGGATGGTGCCACCCCGACCGCTCCGAGAAGGCGAGCATCATGGCTTCATCCACGCCCGACTCCGGATCCAACGGCGACGCCGACGGCGTCCGTCGTGGCGTGGTGGTGATGCACGACGTCCGGGAGGAGATCGAGCGACTCCAGGACACCGTGTTGGTGGCCGTGAGCGACGCCGGCTTTGACGACGCCTCGACCTTCGCCGTCCGGCTCGCGCTCGAAGAGGCGGTCGCGAACGCCTTTCGTCACGGCAATCGAGAGGACCCCGAGAAGACGGTCACCGTGCGTTACGCCGTCTCGGAACACCAGATCGAACTCGCGGTCGAGGACGAAGGGCCGGGATTCGATCCCGGAGCCGTTCCCGATCCGACCGAGGATGCGAACCTCGAGATCCCGTCGGGGCGGGGCATCATGCTCATGCGGGCGTACATGACCTCTGTCGAGATCGTCGCGCCGGGCAACCGGATCGAGATGACGTTCCGTCGGGACTGAACAGGCCCGGCCCCGATCAGCGACCGTGCAGACCCTCACCGAGATCCGCGAACTCCTCGCCGCCCGGGGCATCCGGCCGAAGCATCGGCTCGGTCAGAACTTCCTGCACGATCACAACCAACTGCGACGCATCGTGGCCGCGGGTGCCGTCGAGCCTGGTGATCTCGTGCTCGAGGTCGGACCCGGCACCGGCACGCTGACCGAGACGCTGGTCGAGGCCGGCGCCGAGGTCGTCTGTGCCGAACTCGACGAGGACATGGCCGCGATCGTCGAGTCGCGACTCGGCGATCGGATCACGCTGATCCGCGGCGACTGTCTCGATCGACAGCGTCGGCTCGCCCCCGCGATCCTGGATGCGATCGCCGATCGGCCGTTCCGACTGGTGGCGAACCTTCCGTATCAGGCGGCGACGCCGCTCATGATGGACCTGCTGGTGCGTCGTCCGAACTGCCTCGCGCAGGTGGCGCTCATCCAGAAGGAGGTCGCCGATCGACTGGCGGCCGGTCCCGGCGGTCGCGAGTACGGACCGATCTCGGTGCTGACTGCGGCACTCGGTTCGATCGAACGCGTGGCGACCGTGCCGCCGGGGTGCTTCTGGCCCGCACCGAAGGTCACGAGCGCGGTGGTCGCGATCACTCCGAACCCGTCGCACGGCGTCGCGGACCCCGAGGCATTCGGCGACTTCGTCGGCGAACTCTTCCGCACGCGGCGGAAGCAACTCGGCGCGACGCTCGCCCGCATGGGCCTCACGCCACCGGAGGGACTTGACCCGACCGCCCGCCCCGAGTCGCTCTCACCTCGGGAACTCCTCGACCTTCATCGCCAGACGATCTGAGCCATGACGTGCGGACCGGGTCTGGCTGTTCGGTCCTGAATCTGGACGTCATCCCTCACCAGGAATACTGCACGGTGTACCGCACGGTGCTCTTCCCCTCCGGGGCGACCTTCAGTCGCCACTCGACGGTGTTCGCGTTCGTCTTCTCGAACGCCTCGTTCCGCTCGACGATCTCCCACGTCTTCCAGCGGTAGAGGTTCTCGCGGACGACCACGGTCTGCACCGCGTCCTTCTGGTTGCGGACCTCGATCTCGACCGTCTCGGTCATGATCTTCCGGTTCGTGTCGATGTTGAAGTCCACGATCTTCCGCTCGCCGACGACGTCGAACGAGTCGCCGAGCTTGATGCGGACCGTCTCGTTCCGCGGCGTGTGATCGATGAGGTCCTCGCCGATGAATTCAAGCGTGCCGTCCTTCGGATCCTGCTTGTACGCGCGGATGCGGCCCTTGGGCAGCGGCATGCCGAGGCGGTTCGCATCGTCGTTCTTGAACGACACGAACACGCCGATCTTGTTCGGGCCGCCGGGCACGAATGCCTGATTGGTCCAGGGTTCGCGTCCCCAGCCTGCCATGCCGGTCGGCTGGTAGACGAGTTCCTTCTCGATCGTGGCGCCGCTCACCGACGGGAACAGCGTCAACTGCTGAGTGCTGTTGCTGGCGATGTCGGTGCGGCGGGGCAGGGTGTAGAGGTGGTACTCGAAGAACGACTGCTCCTCGAAGCCCGGGGCCGCGTCAGCCATCATCTCGACCGCGCCCCCCCTCGCCATGCTCCGAACCGCCATCGGTTGCGGCTGCACCCGCTGGACGTCACCCGCGATGAGCTTGAGCTGGGCGTCGGGGTACGCGATTCCGGAGAGATTCAGCAGCGTGACCCACGCGGTCAGGTCTGCCTGGGTGTCGTCGGCGTTGATGACGAGGTTGTAGTCGGCCCGCCAGGTGAGTCCCGCGGTCTGGTACGTGGTCCGGATGTCGTGGGCGCCGCCCTTCGAGGCCATGAGATCCCACACCAGCGTCGGACGGGTGAGGAAGCCCTCGGGCAATTCGGCCAGCGAGATGCTCGCGCCTTGCGCCGACACCATCTCGATGCCGTCCTTCGTCCGGATGACGAGGCTTCCCTGATTGGCGGAGAGCAGGACGCCCTCGCGGACCACGACATCGTCGCCCATCGGCACCAACGCTCGGATCCGCTTGTCGAGGTACTTCTCCAGAAGCTTCGACGGGCTCACGAGATCGAACTGGAACGACTGCTCCAGCACGCTCGCCTTCGAGTCGGTCATGTCGACGAACGACACGGTCGTCGGATCGAGGAACGCGGCGACGTCGGTGAACGAGACCGTGTTGCGTCCGGCTTGCAGCTCGAACTTCCGCATCTGCTTCACCACGCCGAAACCGGGCACCTGCCACGCGGCGTTCGGGGTCCAGCCGTTCCGCTGCTGCTCGACGTACCGCTGCGGATCGAAGCCGGCGGGATCGGCCGAGGAGTAGATGGTGACGCTCGTGGCGGCCGGAGGATCGGCGGCGAGGGTCGAGGCGAGGACACCGGCGGCGAGAAGGCTGGACACGAGCGGCATGGCGGTCTCCGGAATCGGGCGGATGCGAGGTCTTCCGACCCGCGGGACGATACCGAGACGGCCGGACGCACCATCCATGGCCGGTCCGCCCGGGTCGTCCACGGATTCCGCCCCGGATTGTGGCAGGATCCGCGTACATTCCGGTGTTCGCCCTCGTCGTCCTTCCCGTTTTCCTGGACCTGGACCGTGTCGATTCTCGTCACCGGCGCCGCCGGCTTCATCGGACACCACGTCGCCGACGCTCTCCTGCGTCGCGGCGATGCCGTTCTCGGGGTCGATTCGCTCAACGCCTACTACGACCCGGCCCTCAAGCACGGCCGGCTCGAGCGGCTTCATCGCCATCCCGGATTCGAGTTCGAGCGGCTGGACCTGGCGGATCGCAACGCGATCGACCGGCTCAAGGATCGTGGCATCGACCGGATCGTCCACCTCGCCGCCCAGGCCGGCGTGCGACACTCGATCGAGCATCCGTTCGACTATCTCGACGCGAATCTCGCGGCCCAGCTGACGGTGCTCGAACTCGCCCGGGCGATCGAGCCCCGGCACCTCGTCTTCGCGAGCAGCAGTTCGGTCTACGGTGGCAACGCCACGCTGCCGTTCTCGACCGAGCACGCGGTCAATCACCCGTTGTCGCTCTACGCCGCGACCAAGCGGAGCGGCGAACTCATGGCCCACGGCTACGCGACGCTCTACGGCATCCCGTGCACGGGGCTGCGGTTCTTCAGCGTCTACGGCACCTGGGGACGCCCGGACATGGCACTCTGGAAGTTCGCCGAGGCGATCCGCGACGGTCGTCCGATCGAGCTCTACAACCACGGCCGCCATCGACGCGACTTCACCTGGATCGACGACGTCGTGGACGGCGTCCTCAAGGTGCTCGACCAGCCGGCGACGCCCGACCCCGAGTTCGACCCCGAGCATCCGCGACCCGATCGAAGCGATGCGCCGTTCCGGCTCTACAACCTCGGCAACGACACCAACGTCGACCTCCTGCGATACGTCGAGTTGATCGAGCAGGCGATGGGGCGGACCGCCGAGAAGGTGCTTCTGCCGAAGCAGCCCGGCGACGTCGAGGCGAGTGCGGCGGACGTCGATCCGATGCGTCGCGACTTCGGCTGGGAACCGACCACGCCGGTCGAGATCGGGGTCCCGACCTTCATCGACTGGTGGCTCGCCTTCGGCGAGCGCACGCCTTCGGCGAGATCAGGAGATTAGGACGCCTTGGGCGAGATCAGGAGATCAGGTGAGCAGGAGAGGGGCGTGGGGAAGCGTGTGGCTGGGTAGTACGTAGGAATCAGAGAGTCGCCGAGTCGGTCAGGAGCCCCCTCACCGCCTTCGGCGGAGCTCCCCCGCACGCGGGGGAGCGGAATCCCGGGTGGGGTCGAGAGGCTCCGTCTCGGACTCGATGGCGTTCGAACGAACGGCCACGCGGAACCGCAGCCTCGATTCTCCTCCCCCGAGCCGGGGGAGGTGCCCGCGAAGCGGACGGAGGGGGCTTCGTCTCGGACTTGATGGCGTTCGAACGAACGACCCCGCGGAACCGCAGCCTCGACTCTCCTCCCCGGTCCCGGGGGAGGTGCCCGCGGAGCGGACGGAGGGGGCTCCGTCTCGGACTCGATGGCGTTCGAACGAACGGCCACGCGGAAC
>CAYZSH010000194.1:0-5550 GCA_964481025.1 uncultured Isosphaeraceae bacterium | reverse complement strand
CGCCGATCGCCATGAGCGCGAGACCGACCCCCATGATGCCGAGCCCGGCGGCGGCGCCGTCGTTCTTGCGGCCACCGCCTCTGGCCAGCGCCGGCCCGATGAATCGGAAGCAGATCCAGCCGATGAACCCGATCGCCATGATGCCGAAGATGAGACCGGTCAGACGGATGTTCAGCCGCATGTCGCCGTGCACGATGTGACTGAACTCGTGCGCCATGACGCCCTGCAGTTCATCGCGGTTCAGTCGTCGCACGCACCCGGTGGTCACGCCGATCACCGCACTCGACGGCTGGTATCCCGCGGCGAAGGCGTTGATCGAGTCGTCCTCGACGAGATAGACCGGCGGCACCGGACATCCCGAGGCGATCGCCATCTCCTCGACGACGTTCAGGAGCTTGCGCAAGTCCGGCTCGCGACTGTCGGGATGCACGAGCCGACCGCCAAGCGCCTCGGCGACCGCCTTGCCACCCGAGGAGAGTTGGATCATCTTCACAAGCGACGCAAGCAGAATGACGCCGATGGTGCCGCCACCCGCGATGAGCAGCACCTCCGGCTGCCACCAGCCGAGCGGATCTCGATCGTCCGACGACATGGCGACCAGCACGCCGGCGATCACCAGATACACCGTCGCCGCGATGCCGAGCACCGCAGCGATGAACATGATCACGAGCCGACCGGTCCGCTTTCGGGCGCGTTCCTGGTCGCCGACGAAATCCATCACCATGACGAGTCGTCCGGAGTCCCGATCGTCGCACCGGTCCCGACGACCGGCCTCAGGTCAGAACCGTACCGCCACCTTCGATGGATCGGCGCCGGACTCGTCGAAGATGTCCACCACGATCGACCCGCCACCCGAGACGAGGCGGGCGGGAATCGACATGGTGTTGCCCACCGAGCCCGTCGCACCCCGGCTTCCGGGCTCGCGCAGGTCGTAGCCGCCGAGGTCGACGTCGTTGACCCGCACGCGTCCGCGCACGAGTCCGTCGAGCTCGAGCACCGCACCTTCGACCGCAGCATCCTTCGTGGCGGGCATGACGCCGCGCATCCACCGCGGATGCTGACCGTTCTTCGCCGCCGGAGTCTCCCAGCGGCCGATCCGATCGTCCGGTGCCGCCTCCCAACGTCGCAGCCGCCAGCCGTCCGCGGGCACGAGTTCCTCGACGACCTCGAGCACCGTGACCGCGGGATCGACGCCAGACTCGGCCACGTGCTCGAACGGCACGACCACGATCCGGTTGGCGCCGGCCTTGAACGCTTCGACATCCGTGGAGGAGAGCACCACTCGGGCACCCGATCTTCCGAAGATCGCATGCGGCAGGTCGTTGACGAGGACGACACCGCCGGATCCCGGCGCGATCTCGACGAGCACCGCCGACTTCCGGCGATGCGTGAACGCGAATGCCAGTCCGTCGGTCGCGGTTCGTTCACCGTCCGCCGCCCCGGCGATGAAACGGGCCAGTGCGAACGGGTCGACCGGATCGACCGACACCTTCGACCGCTTCACGCCGGCGATCGGCTTCACCGCGACGAGCGCGCCGGGCCGATCGGCGTCGGTCGGGGCCGCGACACCATCGACGTGACGTCGCCGGTGACGAAGAAAGAGCCCGAGTCGATGATCGCCCTTGGTCGACTTGAGAGTCAGTCCGCCGTCGACGACCGCGCCGACCGCGGCACCATCGAGCCAGACGCGAGCGTCACCGAGGCCGCCAAGGAATCGGAGATCGCGCTGCTTCGCGTCCGCGAGTCGGATCGTCGCGGTGATCCACGCGTGGTCGAGTCCCGCACCCATCGAGGCGAGTCCGAGCGGACCATCGAACGGAATCGACCGCGGATGCGACGGATCGAGCGGATCCGGCTCGCGCCACGCCGACCACGACTTCGGTCGGCGACGACGACTCGACGACGATGACACCGTCGCCTTCTCGAGCGAAGCATCGGTGCCGATCCGCCAGGGGACGGCTCCGGCGGCCGCGTCGACCGATCCATCACGATGCACGTGCGTCGCACCGACCACGATGCCGCCCTCGACATCGATGATCGTCTCGGCGAGTTCATCGGGCACGAGCGCGACCGTGAACCCGGCATGTTCCACGACCACCGGCTTCACGCCGGCGCGGCCTGCGGACGGCGTCTCGAGATCGAGCGGCCGTCCGTCGATCGAGATCTCGACGCTCGAACGCGACGCCGCGGAAAGCACGAGCAAGCGACCGTCGATGAGTCCGAGCGGCGTCGCCGACGCGAAGTCGAGTCGTCCGCGACCCGCGAGATCGGCGTCGAAGAGTCGCCACGCGATGCCGCGGCCCGCCAGATCGATCGTGACGCGGCGTCCTTCGGCATCGACCAGCGCCACCCGCTCGGCGCCGGGCGCACCGAATGCCATGACGAGATCACCGAGTCCGCCGCGGCGCGGCACGATGACGACGCCGGAGGCCGGATCGTCGGGATCGAGCACGAGCGGCGTGTCGTCGGGATCGAGATCGCCGACGAGGGGGCCGAAGTCCCGCACGAATCGAGCCAGACGCCCGACGGCACGGCCGCGTTCGGTGGCGGTGCCGGTGTCATCGACGAGCGGCGATGCGAAGGGCGACGCGGCGAGAGCGCCGTGGTCGTCGGTGCCGACGACGCCCGACTGGAAGGCGCCGGCGACCGCGTGCGCGATGATCGGCTGACCACCGGCCGCGAGGACGCGAGCCATGCGACCGACCAGGTCATCCGGCGTCGCCGGGCTCGGCTTCACGCCGGGCCGCAGGAACGTCGCCGCGTCGGAACCATGATCGATCACGCAGAGTCGCGGCTTCTCCGGCTGGATCGCGATGAGCTGCCGGATGTTCGAGAAGAGATCGTCCCAGCCCGACCAGGTCTCGATCGCGCCCTCGACGGGCGACCAGAAGCCGTTCGCGGTCAGGACCGGAATCGTGAAGCCACGCTCGCGGACGTAGCGGAGCAGTTCCAGCAGGTAGGCGTCGCTCGAGGCGACCGAGCCGCATCGCCAGTCGTGCTCGATCTGGATCGCGACGAGCGAGCCGCCGCCGTCACCATCGGCCTGTCGATCCACCACCATGTCGGCGAGCGCCTGGAACCATCTGGCGACCCGTTCCATGAACTCGGGTGAGCCGGCTCGCGACTCGATCCCCGGAATCTCCGCGAGCCAGGGCGGAAGACCGGCGCCGTCGAACGGCGCTCCGATCGCGGGACCGATCCGCAGCACGACCCGCAGACCCGCGGCCCGAGCCTCGTCGAGGAACGCGGGCAGGTCGAGGCGACCGGTGAAGTCGAACTGACCCGGGACCGGCTCGTGCAGCATCCATGGACACGATGCGAGCACGGTGTTGAAGCCGAGCCCCGCAAGCACTCGGAGCCGTTCGGCGCGATCCTCGGGATCGAGGGCTGAATACTCAAGTCCCGCGCCAGCGAGGGCGGTCCGGCGGCCGGCGATCATGAGACTGCGTGCGTCGAAGGTGATGGGAGGCATGTGGGGGCGGGTCTCGAAATGCGAGATTCGAAAATGAAGCGAGGAACGAGGCTCGACAGTGTCCCAGACTGGTACGGCGAGGGGGTCGGGATCGGGCCCTGTTGTACGACTCGAACCGCTGCGGGGATCGGAAGGATGCGAATCCTTTCCGAGGGCATCCGGTAGGCTTCGGGGCTCGAAACCCCCTCCTGCCGCCTTCGTCCGATCCTTTATCCGGGATGCCCCTCGTGGCCCGAGCCTGCATCATCGCCTCCAGAATCTCCCCGCTCGTCGCCGCCGTGATCCTCGCGGGTTGTGCGTCGCAGCAACTGGACGAGGTGACCATCCGGACGGACGACCTCGTTCGGACTCGGAACGCCGATCTTGCCGACGGCGTGCGATCCGCACCTGAACTCGAGACCGATCAATACCCGGAAGGCCGACCGTTCCCGGACGGCCCGGAGACCGATCTCTCGCCCGCCACCCGTGATCCGAAGGCCGAGGATCTGCCCTTCGAGGCCCGCGATCAGGCACAGAACGAGGCGGAGGCGATCATCGAGCGGATCCGTCAGCTCGCACAGGCACCCGCCGACGCCGAGCCGCTCACCCTCGATGCCGCGATCGAGTTCGCGGGCACCCATGCGGTCGAATACACCGGCGCCGAGCAGACCTACCTGCTCGCCGCGCTCTCGGTGGTCACCGCCCAGCGTCTCTTCGAGCCGCGATTCTTCAACGACACCTCCTTCACCGCCGGGCAGGGCCTCGATCCGCGATACGACGCGGCGATGCGAGCAATCAACGACTTCGGGGTTCGCCAGCGACTCCCGTACGGCGGCGAGGTCACCGCGCGGTTCATCGCCGAGATGACCCGATCGCTCGACGGCGCGACGTCCGGTGAAGGCGTCGAGAGCGCGACCTTCGTCCTCGATGGACGCATTCCGCTGCTGCAGGGCGCCGGAGCCGTCGCACGGGAGCCACTGGTTCAGGCGCAGCGGGATCTCGTCTACGCATCACGGGCGTTCGAGACGTTCCGGCGCGACTTCCTCGTCTCGATCATCACCGACTACCTCGATCTCGTGCTTCAGCTCAACGCGATCGCCAATGCCGAACGAGGCGTCGAGCTGAACCGTCAGGTCGAGGATCGTGAATCCGCACTGGTGGCGGCGGGGCGTCAGGAGCCGTTCCAGGCCGACCTCGCCCGACAGGCGACGCTCTTTGCGCTCGACGACCTCGCGGCGCAGCAGGAGGCGTACAGACTCTCGGTCGATCGCTTCAAGGTTCGACTCGGCATGAGCGCGAAGCGACCGATCGTGATCGTGCCGACCGAACTGCAGTTGCCGATCCCGGACGCGACGCAGGACGACGCCGTGCGGTACGCCCTCGACTTCCGCCTCGATCTCCAGACCGCCCGTGATCAACTGGAGGACGGACGGCGTCGCGTCGACCTCGCCGAGAACGGTCTGCTTCCGGCGCTGGACCTCGTCGGCAACATCCGCACCAATGATCCACAGCTCGCCGACGGCGTGAACTTCGACTTCAGCGAAGCGCTCTACACCGCGGGCGTGAACCTGAGTCTGCCGCTCGACCGCGTGGACGAGTCGGTGGCGCTGCGAAGCGCCCAGGTCCGATTCGCTCAGGCCGAACGGCAGTATCAGCGGACCCTCGACGACGCCGCGGTCGGCGTGCGACGATCGCTCCGCGAGATCGACCGCGCCCGGTTCTCACTGCTCCTGCAGGAACGCAACGTCGACATCGCCCGCAACCGACTCGCGTCGATCGACGCCGCGCCCGACCGGGCGACGGCACGTGACCGCACCGAAGCGGTCTCGGGCCTGCGAAACGCCCAGGACAGCCGCGCCCGCGCGAGCCGCAACCTGCAGGTCGCGATCCTCAACTACCTCAACGCCGCGGGACTGCTGCGGGTCGCACCGGAAGGACGACTCCAGCCGCTGCCGGGCATGGTGGTGGGTGAGGTGCTGGGGGGGTAGGGGGCTTGGTCGTCGACTCGGACGATCCCTGAACCGTCCACGAGACCCCCTCCGCCTGCTTCGCAGGCACCTCCCCCGTCTTCGCGGGGGAGGGGAATCGATGTACTCGTC
>CAYZSH010000193.1:0-5574 GCA_964481025.1 uncultured Isosphaeraceae bacterium | reverse complement strand
TCCGCCGCGGCACGTCGAATCAGCGGCGCCACCACCCGAGCCCACGTCGTCCAGTTGAGTTCGCCGTGATGTCGCGCGTGCGCCGCTTCCGACATGCGGCGGTAGCACGGTACATCGCCGGCGATCGACTCGATCGCATCCGCAAGACCCGCCGCATCGACGAGCCTCGGCACCACCACGCCAGTCTCGCCGTCGCGGACGACGAACGGCAATCCACCGACGTCGGTCGCGACGGCGGGCTTGCCGAACGCCGCCGACTCGATCGGCGCAATGCCGTAGGCCTCGCCGAGGGAAGGCTGCAGGCAAAGATGGCTCGCCGCGATCGCCTGCCGGTGCCGGTCGAGATCGCGCGGGTCCGCCGGATCGAGCATGCCGAGAAAGGTCGCCCATCGGCAGGTCGCGAGCGTCGAGCGTCGAGGCCCGATCATCGTGATCGAGGCGTTCCATCCCCGATCCCGCAGCGCCCCGGTGGCCTTGATCGCCAGGTCGACCTGCTTTCGCTCCGGATCGGCGGCGGTGATCGTGAGTCGAAGATCCGATCGGGAGGGGGGCGCGGCCGGGATGGCGACCGGCATCGCGTCGCAGGGAACGAGGTTCGCGCCGTAGGGTGCGACCACCGCACGATCCGCGGGCACGCCGTAGCGGTCGATCGCGCTGTCGCGGGTCGCGGGGCTCGCGAACACGGCGAAGCGGACCTTCGAGAGCGCCGCGCGCTCGATACGGTCGGTGCAGGCGGCGTAGCGCGGGCCCAGGCGGCGGTACTGCGGATAGGTCTGCGAGATGATCTCGGCGGTGGCATCGCCGGTGTAGACGATCGGGATCGAGGTCTCGAGATGGGCGAGCGGCGAGCTGATGCAGTTGCCGAAGAGAACGTCGGGCCGGTGAAGCTCGATCGCGGACGCCAGCCGCGCCGCCATCGCTCGGCAACGCGTCTCGAATCGCGCTTCCATCGCGTCGGGATCGCGCTCCCATCGCTCGGCTTCGTGAAGGCCCACCCACTCCTGCATCCGTTCGACGCGTCGACGGGCGAAGCGACCGACCTGTCCGAGCAGGTCGCGGCGCCGCAGCAGATCGTCGTCGAGCCGACCGAGGTCGACGACCTCGAGTCCCGCTTCCACAAGCGCTCGGCGGATCGAGAACGGCATGCCCGAGAGCGATCGCGGGTCGGTCGGATCGTGGGTGCTCACGAACCCCACGCGGCACGGTGCCGAAGACCTGGAGATTGCCGCGTCTTCGGGACTCATGGTGTGCGGGAGCAGTCCGAGCTCCGTGCGGGGCAACGGCGCCTCTGGGTGCCGAGTGGTCTGAAACCTCGAAGCGACGTCATCGGATCGCCGGCGCTTCGCTCGTGCCTGCTTCTTGACTGGATCAGGCGAGCCGTCCCGCGGCGGCACGATCATGGCAGTCGCGACCGTGGCCACCCGCTTGGGTCGCGTGGGTTATCGGGCGACTCGGCGAACGCGAGGAGCCCCATGGGAAGCCGGCCGCGCGATCCACTCCGCCAATGCCGATGCGGCGACGCCGTCCAATTCACCGATCTTGTGCTTCGGCGCATGAACAGACCTCCACCTTCATTCGATGCTGGCGACGTGTGCCGAACCGGTCGGGCGCTGCGCCGGATCGGCCTGCTTGAACAGGGCGATCGACGGTGGTTCGCAGGCGTCAATCACCTCCACACGCTCGCGCGTGGGCTTGATCTTCTCGCGGACGGCCCGAGCTGGTCGCTCCTGCATCGCTCGGAGGAGACCGCCGCCATGCACGCGGCATTCCTCGATGGGCTCGATCCGCGGCGCACCCGCGGACGAGGCGTCCGCTTCGACGCCTGGGCGAGGCCGACGCTGCGGAGCATGCTCGGTGCCCTGCGACGTGGTCGGATCGCCCGCGGGCTTCCGGGCGTCGTGAGGAGTCGGCGGATCGACGCGCTCTATCCGATGCACTTCGCTCCACCGTGGGATCTCCCGGTGCCATGGGCGGGTTGGATCCCGGACTTCCAGCATCGCGTGCTCCCGCAGCACTTCAGCGGCGCCGAGCGTGCGGAGCGGGATCGCCGGTTCCTCGACCTGTTCGAGCGTGCGCCGGTGACGGTCGTGAGCAGCGAGGCGTCCAAGCGCGACGGGATCGCCGCCTACGGCAGCATCGCCGAGCGCCTGGAAGTACTGCCGTTCGCGTCGCTGAACGATGGGCTGTGGAGCGGGGACGATCCGCACGCGATCGTGCGTTCGCTCGCTGTTCCGGAGCGCTTCCTGCTGTTCCCCTCGCAGGCATGGCCGCACAAGGGGCACCGCACGCTCGCTCGGGCGCTCGCGAAGGTCCCGGGCGTTCATCTCGTCACCACGGGGTTTCGACCGGACGAAGCGTCGCTTGGCGAGCACGCATGCGAGGCGTTCGAGTCGGCAGGCGTCTCGAGTCGCGTCTCGATGCTCGGGCTCGTACCACGTCGCGAGCTTGCGGCGCTCATCCGATGCGCGGTCGCCGTCGTGCAGCCATCGACGTTCGAGGGCTGGAGCTACCTCGTCGAAGACGCGATCGCGGCGGGACGGCCCATCGTCCTCAGCGACCTTCCTGTGCATCGCGAGCAGCGGCCCGAGGCGTGCATTCCCGTCGAGTGGTTCGAGCCGGAGTCGGTGGAGGCGCTCGCCGAGGCGATCAGGCGCGGGTGGGCGACGTGGGCGGCCGGCCCCGATCCGGCGGCGGAGTCGTCTGGACGAGTCGCTGCGGAGACCCGAGGCAGGGCATGCGGCGCAGCGCTCGTGCGAATCCTCGAGTTGGCCGCGGCGAGGTTCAAATCGGTTCGCGCGACGCATGGCGAAGTTGCGCACATGCGCGGCGAAGCGGACGGGCGATGTCGAATGCGCCAGGACGGCTGTTCCGCCCCAAGCCAGCCTTCGAAGGATCCTGCGCCGTGATCGAGCCAGGGTCGCTCTCGGTGGTGAGCACCGTCCGAGATGCCGCGGCGTTCGTGGATCGTCTCGTCGATGCGGTGCCGCCCTCGCTTCGAGATCGCGTTCGACACGTGATTGCCGATGGCGGATCGACGGACGGCACCTATGAGCGTCTTGGCGCCGCCGCCAAGAGCCGATCGCATCTGGTCGTCCTCGACTCGATCCGCGACTCGATCGCAGAGGGACTGAATCGCGCGATCGATGCCGCGGAGTCGAGCCACGTCGTGATCCTCAACGCCGACGACGGCTTCGAGCCCGGCGGGCTCGAACTGCTGCTTCGTGCGTTGCATTCGGCGTCGCCGCCGGCGCTCGTGATCGGAGGGTTGCGCGTGCTTGACGATCGGGGCGAGACCTTTCGCATCCGCACGGTGCGGCGCATGACCGTGCGCGACATCCTGCTCGACCGCGACTTCCCCTGGAATCCATCTTGCCTCGCCTATGCGAGGTCGCTGCATGGCCTCGCAGGCCGCTACGACGAGCGCGAGCCGCTCTTCGATCTCGCGTTCTATCTTCGACTCGCCCGGGTGACGCGACCGGTGCTGATCGACGAGATCGTCGGACGCTTCAGCATGCAGCGGGAGAGCCTGACGGTGCGCCGCATCGCGTCTGGTGAACTCGAGGGCATGATCATCGATCTCTTCGAGCGCTTCGAGGCGGAGCTGCCGGTGCCGACCCGACTCTCCATCTCGCTTCGCCGAAGCCTGCGCGGGTTGCGGCGCCTTCTGCGCGGGCGGTCCGCCTCCGGCTGACGCGCGTCAACCTCGCTCGGCCTCGAGGATCGTCGCCGGCTCCCACGGGCCATGGCCGCTTCGGCTGCGGTCGAAGTCGAACCGTCCCCAGCCCTCGATGGCGGACGTGTCCCATGACGCGCGACGGACCTTCGTGAAGCCGGCGGCTCGCAGCAGGTCGCCGGCCGACTCGGGGTCCCACATCCATTCGTGGGTCTCGAAGGTCTCGCGCGGATCGACGGTGCGACGCGCCTTGAGGTCGGCAGCGGTGCGTCGAGGGTTCGCGAGGAAACGCAGCAGGCGCCGCGGCGACCGCAGCACCCCGATCCATTGCCGCAGCGCGTTCGGGGGCGGTCGGTCGATCGCCGGCGTGCCGGCGAAGATCTCGAAGACGTCGCCGAACCGAAGTGCGAGGTCCTCGCGTTCGAAGCGACCCTCGAGCATCAGCTCCCGCATGCGGCCGCCCGACTTCGTTCGGACCATCGGATCGAAGAGTTCGGCGTTCCGCCATTCGTGGCGGATGAGGTTCAGCTCGCTCGGATCGGCGATCGCCGCCTCGTAGGCCGCGAGGTACGCGCGACCGATCTCCTCGAGGTCTGGGAAGCAGAGGCGAAGTACCGCCCCGGGCGCGAGCACTCGGGCAAGCTCGCGGGTGAACCGTTTGGCGTCGTCGGGATCAAGGTGCTCGATGATGCGTTGCGCACAGGCGGCATGAAACACGCCATCCGCGAAGGGAAGCGGACAGCGGAGGTCGAGATGGCGGACGCCCGCGGGTGCCGTCGGCCAGTGCGAGAAGCGCACGCAGGTCCATTCCCGAAGCCGCTCCGCACGTTCGGCGAAGTACGGATCGCCGCAGCGCCAGAGATGCAGACGCCGGAGTCCGTCTCGGCCGACGACCGGAGCGATCATGGTCATGGCCGGCGCCCCTCCGCGATCGCGGATCGTTCGATGTCCGCGGCGGTCTCCGGGCAACGATCAAGATCGTTCCAGCCGGGAAGCCGCGACGCTCCGGTATCGGTGGATGGCGTCACCTCCTCGAAGCCGGCCGCCGTCAACTCGCGAGTCAAGGACACCTCGTCCCAGTTGGTGATCTCGAGTTCGCGAGTCTCTCGGCAGTCTCGCTGCCACCACGGCACCGGACGCCGGACCGCAAGGCGGCGTCGGATCGCCGCGATCGCCCTGAGAAGCATGGAGCGGGCATCGGCCCTTGTGCGGTTCGAGTTGCTTGTCGTGCCTCGGGCGATGTCGAGAAGCCACGGCCCGGTCAGACCGTGGGTCCGCATCGCGAACTCGCGATCGACTTCGGTGGTGCGAAGCAGGTCGAGCATTCGACCTCCGCTTCGTCGGCGGACCCGCTGGTCGAGCAGGAGCACCCTCGTGAACGCGAGCCGATCGAGAACTCGCGGATCGTCGGGTCGACGCCTTGCCTCATCAAGGCACTCCAGATACGCCCGGAGATGGTTGATGAAGTCCGGCGTCGAGACCCGCAGCCATCCGCCCGGTCGCAGCACTCGGAGGCACTCGGAAAGAAACCGACGCCCCTCGTGCAGATCGAGGTGCTCGAGCACGTGGCACCCGTAGATCGCGTCGAAGGATCCAGACGCGAACGGGAGATCGGCGAGCAGGTCGACGCGCTCGGCCTCGGCGTCGATCGGGACGAATTCCGGTCGCCACTGCATGAGGCGCACCGAGGCGAGCCGCGTTCGGTTGAGGCCGAGCCAGACACCGCCATCCCGGTAGACGACGAGAGTCGATGGCGCCGAAGGCATCGGTTGGAGATCGGTCAGGCCGAGATGGTTTCGTGAGCTGGCCTGGGCGAAGCGCTCGCTCGAATCGACCGAGCCTTCCGCGCCTCACCCGCCGCGCATCGCCCGCTTGATCTCGGCGACCGTCTTTGGAATCGA
>CAYZSH010000192.1:0-5678 GCA_964481025.1 uncultured Isosphaeraceae bacterium | reverse complement strand
TGGTCATCGAACTCAACACGCTTCCGCCGAAGAGCCTCGTGCCGATGCTCGAGGCGTCGGACAACGACTCGTCGATGGTCGTCGGTGGCAGCGGTGACGGGCGGCCTGCCGGAGCGTTCCTGCTTCGGGCCGACCTGCTCCGGGAGGTGCCGAAGCGGGGCTACTACGACTTGAAGGAGCAGTTCCTGCCCCAAGTGGTCGGCCGGGGGCATCGTGTGTCCGCCGCGCGACTCTCCGAGACCTCGGTGCGGCTGACCGACCGGCGCAACTACCTGCGAGGCATCCGGATTTGGCAGACCGACCGCTCGGATTCCAACGAGCGTTTGGAGAACGTCGCCGGGCATTCGGTGGTCTGCAACGGCGCGGAGTGCGCGGCGGACGCCTTCATCCTCGACTCGGTCGTGCTGCCGGGGGCGGTGGTCGGTCCGCGGTGCGTCATCGCCCGGAGCGTCATCGGTCCGTTGATCAGGGTGCCGGAGGGTTCCATTCTGGTGGACACGGTGATGGCCAATCCGCGGATTGGAGACCGATCCGCCGAAATCAGGCTCTCATCCGGGATTCGGGAGCCCGAAACGCCGAACAACGTGATCCCTAGTTGGAGTCGATGACGAATGCAGGTCTCGGTCGGACGAGGTTGGACACGGGAGCGACTGCTCCTGCTGGCGGCGATGCTGGGGCTCGTCACCTGGTGGGGGCGACGTGCGCTCGAGGACATCTACGTCTTCGCCAGCGGCCAGACCGACAACGGCTACATCCTGCTGGCGCCCTTCGTCGCCGGGTACCTCGTCTGGCTCCGGCGTTCGCGGCTGCAGTTCGTCGCGTACCGCCCGAGCCTCTTCGGGGCGGCGATGGTCGCGGCCGGAATCTTCGGGTCGAACTGGGGTGACGAGAACGGCGTGCAGATCGCCTGGCATGGCGGGGTGCTGCTCGCCCTGTTCGGATGCGTCTACTCGATGACCGGCTGGGAAGTGGTGCGGCAGTTCGCCCCGGCGGTGATCGCGATGGGCTTTCTGCTTCCGATGCCGGGCCGGGTCCGCGAATCGCTGGCGGCTCCTGCGCAGGAGTTTTCGGTCGCGACGGCGCACATCCTGCTCGAGCTGCTGGGCTTCGACGCGATTCGCGATGGCAACATCATCGTGATCTCGGGACAGCCGGTCGCGGTCGGCGAGGCCTGCAACGGCATGCGGATGGTGTTTGCGCTGGCACTCGTGGTCTACGCGTTCGTGTTCTCGGTGCCCTTCAGCATGGGAACCCGAATCTTCCTGGTGGTCTCGGCACCGTTCGTGGCGCTTGCCTGCAACGTGATCCGGCTGGTGCCCACGAGCCTCGCGTACGGATGGTTCGACCCGACGGTCGCCGAGCAGGTCCACGACGTCGGCGGCTGGCTCATGCTCCCGCTCGCCCTGCTGATGCTCATGGGGCTGGTCAAGCTGCTGCGCTGGCTCGATCTGCCGGTCATGAACTGGAGGCTCGTGCCCGCATGACCGCGAAACGCACCCCCTTCTCATCGCTTCTCCGGACCGTGAACCGATCCGCGCCGTGGATCGTCCTGGCGCTGGGGGCGTTCGCGGTGGTGGTCGTTCCGCAGCCGCCGGCGGTCGACGAAGCGGTCGTCGCGCGTCATGCGCGGATCGAGCAGGTCCTCTCCGCCGTCCCGCTCCGGGTCGGCGAGTGGATCGGCGAGGAGCGCCCGCTGGCGCCTGCCGCGGTCGAACTGCTGAGGCCGAACGCGGCGCTGAGTCGGTCCTATCGCCGGATCGGCGAGCCTGCCACGGTGGCCCTGAGCCTGATCCACTGCAGCGACTTCCGGGACATGGCGGGCCACTATCCACCGGTCTGCTACCCGGCCCACGGATGGACGCTGTCCGATGGTTCGGTCGCGATGCCGTCGCCGGGGATCGGCAGCGGCGCTTCGCAGGACATCGAGGAGACGGTGCTCTCGATCGACGGGTTCGGGGAGTTTCCCGTCCGTTGCTACCGATTCTCCCGAGTCGGCGACGGCCTGGTCCAGGTCAAGATGACGATCTTCAACGCCTTCATTCTTCCCGACGGAAGCTGGGTGAGCGATCTCGGCTCCATCCGGGAGGCTGCGGCTCGGAGGAGGCTCGCCGGGGAGGGCGTGGCGCAGCTGCAGCTCGTCTTGGCCGGCTGGCCCTCGATCGACTCGATCCGACACCAGTGCGAGTCGCTCCTGTCGAGCCTTCCGAGTCGGGTGTTCGAGATTCTGGGTGCGGACCGTCAGCCAGATTCCGACGGAATGGAGTCCACCGATGAATGAGGTCAAGGTGTTCGAGCGGGAGTTCGGTCCGGAGTCGAGCCCGGAACGGCAGTCCGAAGGTGGCGTCAATCTGTGGATCCTGCTGAACGACCGCATGCACGGTCGTTGGAAGTGGGCGATCGCGGCGGGACTCATTCTCGGCGCGTCGCTGGCGGTGGTGGGCTTCAGGATGGCGGCGGTCTCCTACTCCGCACGCGGTCTCGTTCAGGTCGAGTCGGAACTGCCGACGCTCGTCATGGAGACGCCGGAGACGGCGTCGCTCCAGAACTTCTCGGCCTTCATCGGGTCGCAGGCCGAGCTCATGCGCGACGCTCGGGTCGTGTCGGATGCCTTGAAGAGCGATCAGCTGCAGGCGCATCTGACCGCCTTGGGCGATGACCCGCAGACGACGCTGATCCAGGGGCTTTCTGTCAGCGTGATTCGCGGCACGAACCTGATCGGCGTCGAGTTCGCAGCCGAGGACCGCAGGCTCGCGCAGGCCGCGGTGAACGCGGTCATCGATGCGTACTTCAGGATCTTCGGGCCCAACTCCGAGACCATGCATACCCGGACGATGCAGCAGGTCCGCACGCTGCTCACCGACTCCCGGCGCCGCCTCGCCGATCTCGAGTCCGAGCGTGAACGCGTGATTCGGGAGTCGGAGTTCGGGACCTTCGACACCGCGGGCCAGCTCGACTCGATCGTCGAGCAGGTCGGCGAGCTCCAGGACCAGATCGAACGCATCGACGAACTTCGTGCCGCGATCGAGGCCGTCGCGTCTGCGGAGGATCGACCGGTCGATCCGCTCGACGTCGCCTCTCCGACGGATGAAGACTTGGCAGCGGCCGATCCGGGCTTGCCGGAGTTGATCCAGTCCGTCGAGGACGAGCGACTGGCTCTGTCGCTGCTGCGTTCCCGCATGAGCGACCAGCATCCGCAGGTCCGACAGGCGATCAATCGGTACGAGGCGAGCCAGGCGGCCGTCACGGCTCGTCGCGAGGAACTGCTGACCCGCTGGAAAGAGATGATGGGCAGCAGTCTCGGCTACGAGGCCCTTGGGGTTCGGCGGTCGGAACTGGCCGAAGAGCTCGGATCGCTTCGTGGCCAGATCGAGCGTGATCAGCGCGAGCGGTCCCGGATCGCCGCGATCAATCGCGATGTCGTCGCCGTATCGGCGGAGATCCTCCGCTACGAAGAGCGGCTGGCGGGTCTGGAGACCGAGAGCGAGACCATTCGCCAAGGGCGCGTGACCATCCGCGCCATGGCCCAGTTGCCGACGGCGCCGAGCAAGGATCGGCGTCTGCAGTACAGCGCCGCCGGATTCCTCGGCGGGTTCGGCGCCAGCCTCGTCTCGTTCTTCCTGCTTGGGACGATCGATCGTCGGGCCTTTGCCTCCCGGCAGCTCGAGAGCGATTCCGCCCGATTCCGCCCTCTCGGCGTCGTCCCCGACATGTCTCGACTTGGCGACACCGACGAGGAGCGCGTGCTGCTGGAGGACTGCATCCATCGCATCCGAAACCGGATCGAGGTTCGGCGTGGCCACGGGGAGCACGGCTTTGCGCTCAAGGTCTCGAGTCCCTTCCAGGGAGACGGGAAGACGTCGGTCGCCGCCGCGCTCGCCTGGTCCTATGCGCAGGCCGGGTATCGCACCGTGATGGTCGACGCCGACTTCATCGGACGAGCGCTTTCGCACCAGTTCTCCATGCTGGGCGAGGCCGGGGTGCGAGAGGCGATGCGCGATCCGGAGAGGGTGATGTCGTTGATCCGATCGGCACGTCCGAACCTCGACATCCTGCCGGCGGGGAGCGACAAGGCGGTCAATGCCGGGCATCTTCAGCCGGCGGCCATTCGCCAGTTGCTCTCCCGGCTGCGGGCGCACTACGAGATCGTGGTGGTCGACAGCGGTCCAATGACGGCGAGCGTCGAGTCGCTGCCGATCATCGGAGCGGTCGATGGCGTGGTCCTGGTGCTTCGCCGAGGTCGCAATCGGGATCGCCTGACCGAGTGCATCGAAGACATCCGCCATGTCGGCACGCCCTACCTCGGGGCGATCCTGAACTACGCGACGCTCGGGGACTGCCAGCGGTACTCGTCCCTCTCCCGAGTCTCGTCGGAGCTCGAAGGGGAGTCGCCCGACACCTCCTATCCATCGCATCCGGTCGTGTCGGCGCTCGGCAGCCGCAGGTCTCCCGACGATCCCGACCTGGATCCGGATTCCTGAACCGTGCCCATGTCGCGCATTCCATGAAGCATCCGGACGACCAGCGGCCTGCCTCGGCCAACGCGACCTGGACGAGCGTGCTCGAGCGCCCTTGCGTCTGGGGGCTCGATGCGAGCGCTGCGCTCGATGCGTGGTGGCGCTCCCAGGGCGTGCAGTGGGTCCGCCGCGGAGAACCGTTCCTCGCTCGCGGTGGAGCGGATCTCTATCTGTTGACGGAGCCGGATCAGGCGGTGATGTTCGATCTCAAGCCGCTCGCCGCGGCCTTGACCTGGAATCGTCCCTCGGTGACGAGGATGCGCCTGATCTCGACTCGCGGCGACGACTATCGCGAGCGCATCATGCTTGGCGAGCATGGCGGCGTGATCGGGATCCGTCGCGAGTACTGGCGAGAGACCTCGGGCAGCCAGCGGCTGATCCTGACCGCCTCGGCGTCGATCGCCCGGCGATGGTCCCGGTTCGGCGATCGGCGCGAGGCATGGGTCTGGCTGCGAAGCAGCGGCAACTGGAGTCGAAGCGATCACCATCGGATTCAGGGCGAGTCCTTCCGGCTCGGAGATGCGGCCCAGGAGGGGCTGCTCCTGTCGGAAGTCATCGGAACCTGGAGAGACCCCGATCGCGTGATCGAGGGCATCTCGGAAGTGGCTCCCGGCGTCTGGGCGCTGGCGAATCAACGACTCGAACCGCAAGACGTGGTCGTCGGTCCGGCGTGGGTCGGCGCTCGCCCGCCCGGCGACGCGAACTGCCGCACCGTCGGGCCTGCCTGGATTGCGGATCGGGTGCCGCCATCGTCTCCGGCCACGATCGCGGACATCTCCGAGGTGCGGGAGGCCAGGCGATCGACCGAGGCCAGGCCGGTCGCGTCGACGGAACTTCGCTACGACGCGGTGAAGCGGGTGATCGACGTGGTCGCCAGTCTTGTTGGACTGGTGGTCCTCTCTCCGCTTCTGCTCCTGGTCGCGCTGATGGTCCTGATCGACGACGGATGGCCGCTCGTCTTCGGGCACCAGCGACAGACCCGAGGCGGTCGAAACTTCCGTTGCCTCAAGTTCCGAACCATGCGGCGAAACGCCGAAGCGCTTGCTCAGCACTACCGCGACCAGAACGTCTGCGACGGACCACAGGTCTACATCGCCAACGACCCGCGAGTCACCCGCGTCGGACGCCTGCTTCGCAAGTACCATCTCGACGAGCTGCTGCAGC
>CAYZSH010000191.1:0-5703 GCA_964481025.1 uncultured Isosphaeraceae bacterium | reverse complement strand
GACAGAAGGGCGGCGACGGGAACCAGCCGCAGCCCAACCGCGGCGGCAACGGCGACCGCGAGCGTGGCGACGCCGAGGGCGGGCTCACGGTGCTGACGCAGGGCGACGACTTCGTCAGCGCCAGCGCCGAGCCGCAGACCAACGCCCTCATCGTCAGCGCCAGTCGACGCAACCTGCAGAAGATCACCCGCATCGTCGAGCAGCTCGACGTCGCGGAGTTCGCGAAGCTGCCGGCACCCCGGATCATTCCGGTCGCGTCGGGCGATCCCGAGGAACTCGCCAAGGCGCTTCGGTCGATGTACCTGCCCGACGGCGAGCGGAGCCCGAATCTGAGGATCGTCGGAGATCGTGGTGCGAACGCCGTCATCGTGCGGGCCGACGAGGACGACTTCACGCAGATCGCGACCCTCGCCGCGGCGCTGCAGCAGGAGGCCGACGCCCAAGGGCTCTCGGTTCGAGTGGTGCGACTCGACGCAGCCCCCGCCCGCCGCGTCGCGGAGTCGATCCGCGGAGCATTCGCCGCGAAGGCGCAGCAGCAGCGGGTGCCGTTCTCGATCGAGGTCGACTCGACCGGCAACGCGCTGGTCGTCGCCTCGACCGGCCCGTTCTTCGCCGAGGTCGAGCAGACCGTCCGCGAGATGGACCGACTCGCGCCCGCCGCGGGGCAGGGCATCTTCATCATCGAACTCGAGAACATCCCGGCCGCGGTCGCCGAACGCACCGTGCGTCGCATCGGCCTCGATCGGCCCGCGGCCGACGAGAGCACCCGACTCGTGGTCGAGCCGATCAAGGTGACCACGCTCGAGGGCCGGAACTCGGTCGTCGTGGTCGCGAATCCCGCAGACCGCGAGACGGTGGTCGGGCTCTTCAAGGCGATCGACGCCGACCCCGAGGTCGCGGAGGCGGAGGTCGTGGTCGTCCCGCTCGAGCGGGCGAAGGCCACGGCGGTGATGCAGCTTGTGGATCAGGTCATCGATCCCGCGGGCGGCGGCCCCGACATCAACCCGATCGCGACCGCCCTCAAGGAGCAGATCCGACGGCTGGCGATCCGCGGTCAGAACGGTCGCCCGATCGAACTGGATCTCGCGGTGCCGATCCGCGTCACCGCCGACCCGGTCGGCAACGCGATCCTCGTCAGCTCGACCCCCGACAACGCGCGGGCGCTCGCCGAGGTCGTCCGGCTCTTCGATCGTCTGCCGAGCACCGAGGCGGTCACCGTCCAGATCTTCCCGCTCGAGAACATGGCGGCCGACCGGTTCGTCGCGATCGTCGAGGACATCTTCCGGCAGGGCGAGCGGATCGCCGTGCAGCCGGGCAGCAACGTGCCCGCGCTTCCTGAAGGCATGCTCGGCGCCGCGCTGCTCGAGGAGGTCGCCCTCGCGGTCGACGATCGGACCAACACCGTCATCGCCGCGGGCAAGGAGTCGGCGGTCGCCTTCGTCGAGGTGATGAAGTCGAGACTCGACTCCGAGATCGGCACCGGCTGGGTCGAACCGAAGGTGATCGTGCTGGAGTACGCCGACGCCGCGGACATCGCGGAACTCGTCGACGAGGTCGTCGTGGAGGGGCAGACCGAACTCGCCGGCGCCACCCCGCTCCAGAATCAGGTCGCGCGGATGCGGGCCCTGCGCGAGGGCGGTGATCGCGCGGTCGAGGGCGACGTGTTCGTGCCGCTCTCCCGGGTGCTCGTGCGACCCGAGCCGGCTCTCAACGCGCTCGTCGTCGTCGCGAGTCCGCCGAACCTCTCGCTGATCGAGGAGCTCGTCGGCATGCTCGACATCGAGGCGGCGGCGCCCGGCGCGATGGTCCGCGTCTTCTCCGTCGAGCATGGCAGTGCCGAACGCATCGCCACGATGGCGACGCGGATCATCGAGGGTGGTCGCCGCGCCCGGGGCGGCCGCGAGGAGGATCGGCTCGTCGCCGTTCCCGACCCGCGGACCAACGCGATCGTCGTCTCGACGAGCGCCCGCACCTTCGATCTCTTCACCGACGTGCTCGCCAAGCTCGACACCGAGGTGCCGGTCGACCTGCAGGAGATCCGGACCGTGCCGCTTCTGCATGCGAACGCGGGCCGGGTGGCGCCGCTCGTGCAGCGGATGATGGATGCTCGTCTGGAACGTCTGCGTCGCGTGCAGCCCGAGACTGCCGAGATGGAACGGGTGCTCGTCCTGGCGGACGATCTTGCCAACGCCCTGGTCCTCGCCGCCGGCCCGGATGCCGCTGCGGTGGTCGAGCGACTGGTCGAGGATCTCGACATCGACAACCTCGGCATGGCCGCGGACATCCGCGTCATCCCGGTCGGTCGCGGCGGACTCGACCGCATCGCCTCGACGATCGATCAGGTCATGGACCGCCGCTACGCCGGCGTGCCCGCCGAAGTCGCTCGCCGCGATCGTCCGCTCGTCATCGCCGATGCCCGCACGAGTTCGCTGCTGGTCGCGGCGGCTCCCGAGGATCGCCGGGCGATCGAGGACCTCGTCGAGCGGCTCGAGGACACGCCGCTCAACCCCGCGATCACGATCGAGGTCATCGCGCTTGAGAGCGGATCGGCCCGGGACCTCGCGCCTCGGCTCGAGTCGCTCATGCGGGACCGCATGGCCAGCCTCGGTGACGCCAGCCAGCCGACCGACCGGGTCTCGATCGAACCGCTCGAGGGCAGCAACGCCCTGGTGGTCGCCGCGAGCGACGAGAACCTGCAGGTCGTCCGCGATCTCGTGGACCTGCTGGTCGACGCCGAACAGGATCGCATCGGCGGACAGTCGTTCGAGATCGTCTCCGTGGCCCGCAACCGCGCGAGCACGCTGGTGGATCTCGTCGACGAGATGTACGCCGACGCCGAGAACCGTCGCCGCGGCGCTGACTCCGTGCGGGTCACCGCCGACGACCGACTGAACGCGATCCTCGTCTCGGGCACGACCGGCGACATCGCCGCGGTGCGGGAACTCGTCTCGCGGCTCGACTCCGAGCGGCCCGGCTCGATCGTCGAGGTCCGGCAGATCCCGCTCGCCAGCGCGAACGCCCAGGAGACGGTCGGACTCATCGAGACCGTGCTCAACGGCGGCACGGTGCGGGGGCGAGGTCGCAACGATCGCGTCGGCACCGTCATGCGATATCTCCGCGAGATCGAGGGCGAGGAGGGCGAGGACGTCGAGATCGAGGTCTCGACCGCGATCCGCGAGTCGATCGGACTCACGCCCGACGTCCGCACCAACACGATCATCGTCTCGGCTCCCCGCGAGTCGATGGCGCTGATCGAGCAGATGATCCGCGACCTCGACTCGAGCTCGACCGGCTCGAAGAAGATCGAGGTCTTCAAGCTCGCCAACGCCGACGCCGACGCGATGGCCGAGATCCTGACCGACCTCTTCCAGCTCCGTCAGCAGGGCAGCCTCTACGTCCTCAAGCCTCGCGAGGGCGGGGTGGTGGAGGCGCCGACCGGTGTGGACACGACGGCCCTGCCTGACGGCGGCGGCGACATGTTCGGCACCGAACTGACGCTGGTCCCCGACGAGCGGCAGGCGTTGTCGATCACGGTGGACAGCCGCACCAATTCGCTGATCGTTTCCGGGACGCCCAAGTACCTCGAACTCGTCCGGGACGTCGTCACCGAGCTCGATGCTCAGGATGCCAACGAGCGCGAGACGCTCGTCTACAACCTCCGCAACGCGCAGGCCGACGAGGTCGCCCGCGTGGTCAGCGAGTTCGTGAGCGAGGACCAGCGGAAGCTCGTCGAGACGCTCAACTCCGACCAGCTCCCGTCGGCCACCCGTCTCCTCGAGCGTGAGGTCACGATCGTCGGCGACGCCAAGAGCAACTCGGTGCTGGTGAACGCCTCGCCTCGGTACATGGAGCAGGTCGAGTCGATCATCAAGGAACTCGACGTCGACCCGCCGCAGGTGCTCATTCAGGTGATGCTCGCGGAGATCACGCTCGACGACGATTCCGACTTCGGCATCACCCTCAACGAGAAGGTGGGCACGATCCCCTTCCGGACGAACTTCGAGGTCTCCAGCCGCGACTTCTTCCGACAGCCAGTCACCGGTTCGTTCTCGGTCGGCTTCAGCGATCTCAACCTGGTCCTGAGCGCGATGTACGCCCAGGGTCGTCTGCAGCTGCTCTCGAACCCGTCGATCACCGTCGCCAACAACGAGGACGGCCGCATTCAGGTCGGCCAGGAAGTTCGTCTTCCCGATTCGGTCGCGACCTTCGACACCGGCACCCAGAGTTCGTCCGTCACTCCGCAGGACATCGGCATCATTCTGGAGGTCCGTCCGACCATCAATCCCGACGGCTTCGTGCGGATGCAGGTGCGGCCGACGATCTCGCGACTCAGCGAGCAGACCACCGAGATCAGCGAGACCTTCCGCAGCCCGATCATCATCAAGCGCGAGGCCAACACCACGGTCACCGTGAAGGATGGCGAGACGGTCGTGCTCGGCGGCCTCATCGAGGAGAACAGCGAGCGTCGCGACATGAAGGTGCCGCTGCTCGGTGATATTCCAGTGCTCGGAGCGCTCTTCCGCAGCGAGACCGAGAAGCGGAGCCGGACCGAACTGCTCATCGTGCTCACGCCGCATGTGGTCGGCTCGGACAACGGCGATCTTGCAGATGAGACCCGTCGCCGGATCGACGAGCTGCCGCTGCCCGAGTCGATTCTCGAGCAGATTCGGCAGGGTCGGCTCGAAGGCAACCAGGGCGAACTGGGCGCGGCGTTCGAGCCGATCGAGTCGGAACCCGCGACCGGGAAGGACACCGGGACCGAGGAGACGTCGACTCCGGAAGCCGGAGGATCACGGTGACCCATCGTCGGCCGGCGGGCATGCTTGGACTCCTCGGCGTCTGCGCCGTGGCCGGTTGCGTGACGGATTCGGTCGAGACGACCTCCGGTCGGCCGCTGCCGCCACCTCCGAAGTCGGTGAGTCCAGCGCCAGCGTCGTCGCCGATCAATGCGATCTCGGTGCTCAAGGGCCAGCGTCCGGTGGACACGACCGGCAACGGATTTCCGAACCGGCTCGACGTCGCGGTCTACCTCTTCAGCCGCCCGTACCCCGTTCCGCGCCATGCCGATGGATCACTGGTGTTCTCGTACTACCCGGTGGGCTCGTTCGACGCGGTGACCGGAATGACGAAGCCCGCGTTGGCGACCTGGACGTTCAACGCGGACGATCTTGCGGCGGCGGCGGTGGATGACGTCATCGGCCCCGGATACGCGATGGCCCTCGATCTCGGCGCGGTGGGGAAGTCGAGGTTGAACGTCGAGTCGGCGGATCTGGTGGTGGAGTTCGTGCCGCGGGTCGGGGAGCCGGTGCGAGCGACGTCGATCCAGCGAATCCCGTTCGTGACGTACTAGTTCGAGCGCTGCGCGTGGGCCTTTCGGCCCATGCTCGCTCTCGCGGGGCGGGAACATCATGAGCCGTCCCCCGCCTTGCGGGGGACAGATCCGCGAAGCGGATCAGGGGGTCGGTCTCGGACTCGGCGGCGTTGGAGTTCGGCTGGTCACTGCCGCCTTCGGCGAGAGCAGGAGGGCAGGAGATCAGGAGAGCAGGAGATTGGGGGGGCGCCGGGGTCACCGAGTCGTCTGCGCGGCCCCCTTGCGGGTCCTCCGCCGAGGAACTCCCTTTCGTTGAACGTCCTCTGGAAAGCAAGGAGGCCCCCTTGCGGGTCCTCCGCCGAGGAACATCCCTTCGTTCAACGTCCTCTGGA
>CAYZSH010000190.1:0-5705 GCA_964481025.1 uncultured Isosphaeraceae bacterium | reverse complement strand
CCGCGCCCGAGGTGACGCTCGCGCCGAGCAGAGCGGGGCGGCCGAGCACCGGATGGGTGCAGCCGAGGGTCGTGAGGCTCAGGATGGCGATCAGGAGAACCGCACCCGCAAGGCGAAACAGGTCGAGGGGCCTCATCGCAAAGTCTCCGGGCGACGGCACCAAGATATATGCGCCAATGGCCGCGGTGTGCTCCCGAGCAACCCGTTCGGCGCTGATGCCTGCTTGGGTGAGCCTCATCCCTTCCTTGAAAACCCGGCGCCGACCGTAAACGACTCGTCCTCGTGGAGGACGCATCGCTCATGAGCTTGGCGGGGGCTCGCAACGCCTCACGGACTCCCCGCGGCCTTCGGCCGCTGTTGGAAGTAGTCCGAAGCCGACGCGGATCGGGACGAGCCTATCCCATGGGGAGAGCACTGCTTCTTCTCATGCGGAGGGGGAGAACCGCTCCCCATGTCGCCAAGATCGCAACGCACTGCGGGCAAGCGGGTCGGCCGCGTTCGAGGTTCTTGCAGACGGCTCCGGCCGTTCACAGAGTCCGCCGGGGGCGCCGAGCATCCGACCCACGCTTCGCTGCACGAGACGTCGGATAGCATCATTTGCATGCGATCCGACGAGGCGGCGGTGAATGACGTCCACTCCGGCCTCAATGCGACGTGCGTCGCCGGCATCGAGCGTCCGCGATCGATTGGCGAACTCCAAGCGATCGTTCGTCAGACCGCAGCTGAGCAAGCGTCGCTCTCGGTCAGCGGTAGCCGCCATGCGATGGGCGGGCAGCAGTTTCTGGCACGGCATCGGCTGCTCGACATGCGGGGTATGTCATGCGTGCTTGACATGGACATGGAGCGAGGCCTCGTGACCGCGGAGGCAGGCATCGAATGGCCTGCCCTCATCGACGGATACATGTCGATGCAGCGTGCGCGTGAACCGGGCTGCGAGCCGCGCTGGGGGATTCGGCAGAAGCAGACGGGCGCCGACAACCTCACCCTTGGCGGCGCGCTCTCGGCGAATGCGCATGGCCGTGGGCTCATCATGCCGCCCATCGTCGCGGATGTGGAGTCCTTCTCGCTCGTCGGGCCGGACGGCGAGGTCCATCGCTGCTCCCGGAGTGCCAATGCTGAGCTCTTCTCGCTTGCGATCGGGGGATACGGGCTGTTCGGCGCCATTGCCGATGTGACGCTTCGCCTCTCGCCGCGAGTGCCTGTGCGCCGAGTCGTCCGGCTGATCGACATCGACGATGCGGTCAACGCCGTGCGGCGCCGCATCGAGGCGGGCTTCCTGTTCGGCGACTTCCAGTTCGACATCGATCCAGCATCGCCGGAGTTCCTCACGAAGGGCGTGTTCTCCTGCTACGAGCCGTGGCCAGGAGTTCGGCCTCCGGCCGAGGTGCGTGGGCTCTCTGCGAAGGACTGGGAGTCCCTTCTGCTCCTCGCGCACATCGACAAGTCCAAGGCGTTCACGAGGTATGCGCAGCACTATCTCGAGACGGATGGGCAGGTCTACTGGTCCGACACGCACCAGCTCGGTACCTATCTCGACGGCTATCACGAGCGCCTCGATGCTGCGCTCAACTCGCCGTGCCGCTGCAGCGAGATGATCTCCGAACTCTATGTGCCGCACGATCGGCTCGTCGATTTCCTGCGGGCATCCGCGCGCATGCTCGCGTCACGCGGGGCAGAGGTCATCTACGGCACGATCCGCCTGGTGCGTCAGGACTCGGAGACCGTCCTTCCTTGGGCGAGGCAGGATCAGGCGTGCGTGATCTTCAACCTGCATGTGCGGCACACCCCGGAGGGACTGGCGCATGCCAAAGACAGTTTCCGCGGCCTGATCGACCTCGCGCTCGAGCGTTCGGGGAGCTTCTTTCTCACCTATCACCGATGGGCCACGCGCGAGCAGTTGCTTGCCGCCTACCCGCAGTTCCCTGCGTTCCTCGCGCGCAAGCGAGCCTTGGATCCAGGCCTGACGTTCCGGAGCGACTGGTTCGACTGGCTGGAGCACACGCTCGGTTGACGCGGCGTCGAAGACCCGAGTGTCGGCGGCTCTGGCCAGTTGCGGACGCGTGGTGCACCTGGCGTGCGCCGGTCGGGAGGTCGTGCGTGGCCGCGCAGGGCGACGCGTCTCGGGCCAGAGCGGAAGTTCCTCGGTCGCATGATCGAGGCGGCTTCCGATAGTTCGAGCGAACCATGTTTCGAACAGGAAGGGTTGGGGTGTCGATCTCCGAGAGGGCGAGACGCTCCTCTGGCGCGATCGGCATGGGTTCCGGATCGCCTGGAGAGCGCGAGATGCCCCCCTCGGCTGGGCCATTCTCGGGAACCCTTCGTCGCCTAGATCCACAGCCGCTGGATCGGCACGGCGAACATGCCGTCGCCGAAACCCAAGGTGAGCTCGCCGTCGTACGCCACCACGCCGCAGATGAATCGCTCGCCGCAGGCCTCCCGCAGCACCTTCAAGCCGTTGAAGTCCGAGGCGCGCACGGTCGACGACGCCTTGACCTCGACGCCGCTCACGCGCCCCGCGCCGTGTTCGAGCACGATGTCGACTTCCGCGCCGTCGCGATGGCGAAAGTGGCTGAACGTGATCCGCTCGTCGAGACCGGACGCTTGCCTGCGCAGTTCCTGGTACACGAACGTCTCAAGCATCTGCCCAAGCGCGTCCCGGTCGGCCCAGAGGGCATCGGCCGAAAGCCCGAGCAAAGCGCATCCAAGGCCGGTGTCCGCGATGTGCAGCTTCGGTCCCTTCACCAGCCGGCTGATGCGATTCGTGTGCCACGCCTGCAGCTCCTCCACGAGGAAGAGCCGTTCGAGCAGCGTGACGTAGTCGCGAATGGTCGGACGACTGAGGCCGAATGGACCGGAGAGGTCGCTCACGTTGAGCGTGCGGGCGGTCTGCCCCGCGACCAGTTCCAGCAGCCTGGGGAGAGCGTCAAGGGACGCGATCCGCGCCATCGACCGAACGTCCCGCTGCACGAGCGTCTCGACGTAGTCCCGGTGCCACCGTGCTCGGCGCACAGGTGTCGGCAGCGACAGCAGCGCGGGAAAGCCGCCTTGCACGATACGCTCCGCGAGCTTCACGCCTTGGCGGTTCGCCGACTCCATCGGGAAACGGCCCGTGAGAAGCCGCGAGAGGAAGACCGGGCGAGACTGTGCCAGTTCGCATTGCGCTAGCGGGTGCAGCCGCACGATCGCCATGCGGCCGGCCAGCGAATCGGACAGCGTCGGCAGCAGCAGCACGTTTGACGAACCGGTGAGCAGGAACCGCCCCGGCGAGCGATCGCGATCGACCGCCAGCTTGAGTGAGAGGAACAGGCTTGGCACTCGTTGCACTTCGTCGAGGATCACGCGGTCCGGGAGTTCGGCGACGAAACCTGCGGGGTCGGACTTCGCGAGATTCAGTACGCCCGCGTCATCGAACGTGAGCGAGCGGTAGCCGCGGTCGGCGCCGTACTCCATCGCGAGCGTCGACTTGCCCGACTGTCGCGGGCCGTGAATCAGCACGACCGGCGAGTCCTGCATGGCCTCGGCGAGGGGGCCGGCGGCAAGGCGCGGGAGCAGACGGCTCGACGGCATCCGCGGATTGTAACCATGGCTTCCGCGGATTGCAAGGTTTTAGTTCGCCAAATGCAACCAGTCCCGCCCGCGAGATGCCCCGGAACAGTCACCGAGGCTGTGAGCATCGAGTCGCCTCGCCGCCACGCAGAGCCGTGCGCCGGGAGGGTTACGCAGCATGCAGCAGTCGCGCCTCTCGAAGGACTTCGTCGCGGAAGTAGCCGGACAAGTCTGCTGGCGTCCGCAGGTCGACGGTACGACCGAGGATCTTCGATAGCTCCATCTGCAGTCCCGCGAACGCGATGAAGCCCGGCGCCTTGTCCGGCAGAAACTCGACCAGCACATCGATGTCGCTGTTGGGTGAGAAGTCCTCCCTGAGTACGCTCCCGAACAGGCTGAGGCGTGCGATGCCATGCCGGCGGCAAAAGTCGGCGATCTCGGCGACCGGGGGCTGGATGGGCAGTGGCGACATGGACGCGATGTCTACCCGCGCCCGCGCAGGCTCTCCCCCCTCGTCCGCCTCGGCTTGATCACGCCGCCTCCTTCGCCAGCCCGAGGAACTGGTAGCCGTTCATGTGCTGGCCGGTCACGCGCTTCGCCACCGCCGTGAGGGTCGGGAAGCGCTCGCCGTCGAGCTCGAAGCCCTCCTCGGCGGGCAGCACGCGCACGCGGATGGTGCGGTGCTTGCAGTCGCCCACGATCCTCGAGCCCGGCGGGGGCACCCGCGGGTCCTCGTGTCGGCCGCGGCTGGCGAGCCTCGGCGTGAGCCGGACGGTCGTGCGCGGCGGGGCCACGGCGGCGCGTGGCACCATCACGCGCACCTCGGCGTCGTCTGCGAGTTCGGCGGCGCGCCTCCTGGCCCGCTCGCTCAGGTCACCCCTCGGCGTTGGCCTGCAGGCGCCACGCGATCTTTCGGATCAGGGAGGCGCGGTGCCGCGTGCGGCACTCGCGGCGGTGGAGCCGCTCGTACTCGTCGGCCAGCTCGCCGGTGGTCATCCGGTCGAGGGCGCGGATGCGCTCCTCGATCCCGGCGTCGTCGTCGGCCGCGTCCTTCTTCTCAGGCATGGGTTTCTCCGTCGGGGTTCATCTCGTGCGTGCCGCCATCGGCGGCGTGGCACACCGTGAGCCTCAGGTCGGGCGAGAGATCAAGGCATGCAGGCGCAGATACCGCCAGGATCTCTCCTGAAAGAGATCGGTCGGCGCGATGCTCGATGATGGCGCCGCGGAGCCCGCGGGCGAGGATGCACGCGAGTTCGGCACGCCGCTCGTCGGCGCCCATGCGGCCCTGGTCGCGCCCGTCTTCCGGTTCGATGTCGTCGTGGTCGTTCATGTTCATCACGGCGACCCCGCGAAGCGAGGCCCCTCCGTGATGAGTCATGACGTTTTCGGGCGGGTGCTCCGCGAAGTCATGACCCGCGGGTCAACGGGCGCTGGGCGCGTAGCCTCGCGATGCCGGATCGACCGCCAGCACAGGCCCCTCCGCGTGAGCGGAGGCAAAGGAGGAGGGCGCATGGATCAGCGAGCGGGCGGGACAGCCGTCTCTTGGGTGGACCTGTTCAGCGCACCCGTGTCACGCGCTTTCAATGATCCGGCTGGCACTCCAGACACTCCCCGAGTTCGGTCGCGAGGAGGCCCGACCCGCCGTCACGACGCCGACGCATGGAACCGCACGCCGACTGCACGCGCGACGCGCAGGATCGTGTCGAGGCTGGGATTCCCGTCTTCGCTGAGCGCCTTGTAGAGGCTCTCGCGGCTCAGTCCCGATTGCTTCGCCACCTTGCTCATGCCGACGGCGCGTGCGATGTCACCGAGCGCGCGCGCGATGCCGACGGCATCGTCCGGCGCCTCGACGAGCCACGCCTCGAGATAGGCCGCCATCTCCTTCGGCGTACGAAGCTGCTTGGCGACGTCGTAGGCGACAGTGCGGGTGCGGCCGACGGGGCGCGGCTTCGTGCTGCTTTGGTTCGTGTTCGTTCGGGTGGTGCGTGGCATGGTGGTGCTCGATTGGAGGCTAGGGAAGGTTCCGGGCAAGCTCGATCGCGCGCTCGATATCGCGTCGCTGGGTGGACTTGTCACCACCAGCCAGGAGCATGATCAGTTCTCCGCCCCGCTCCGTGAAGTACACGCGATAGCCGGGGCCGACATCGATCTTGGGTTCC
>CAYZSH010000189.1:0-5714 GCA_964481025.1 uncultured Isosphaeraceae bacterium | reverse complement strand
GATCGCCTTCGGGTGTCGCGGGCGACCTCAATGGCGACGGCGTGGTGGATGGCGCCGACCTTGCAATCAACCTCTCGGGCGGCGGATCGACTTCGACGGTCCCGGGCGATCGCAACGGCGACGGCGTGGTGGACGGCGCGGACCTGGCGATCGAGCTTGCGGGGCGAATCGTGGTGCGCAAGCCCGACGTGGCTGGCCGGCCGAAGTTCATCGATGGCGGCGTCTCGACGGTTGACGACTGGGCGGACGACGACGCCGGACCCGACGGATCGGATGGCGGTTCGAACACCACGGGCGGCGGTCCGCCCCAGATCGATCCGACGACGCCGGTGACGCCGCCGGCTGGGGCTGGCGGAGACGTGCCGATGACTCCGACTCCTCTGCCGGCTGGAGTTCAGTTGCTCTGCAACTCGATTCCGGATTCCACTCGCGAGCCGCTCCTCGAGACGCTTGGGATCCAGGACTACCACGTCATCTATCAGGCTTCGGATCCACAGGCGCGCGAGAGCGGACTCATCGATGCCGAGGTGGTCGCGACGGCGGTGCGAAATCGCCTCGGCAACTCGCCTCAAGGATGGTTGATGCTCGACTTCGAGCACCCGTTTCTCGACGTGCTCCGACACGGAACCAGTCATGCGGCCTACTCGCAAACGGTCGCGACCATGGTAAATGCCGTCGAGCGGATCAAGCAGGAGTTTCCTCTCCTGAAGGTCACCTACTACGGAGTTCCGAGCATCCCCTACTGGACCCCTGCAGGCCACTCCTGGGCTGGTGGAACGCCCGAGTATCGATCGAGCCTGGCGGATCAGTATGTGGAGTACTGTCGCCCGGTGCTCGATGCGCTCGACTGGATCTCGCCGACGGTGTACGACCGGTATGAGCGAGCCTCCTATCCCGCGGCTCAGTTGCCGGGAGTCGACGCACGGGAGCGAGCCTACCGGGTCGCGGCCATGACGGTCTCGAATCGCTATCTCGCCGCGAGCGGGAACCCGCAGCGTCCGGTGATCCCCACGGTGTCTCCGACCTATGCGCGAGGGGGGCAGAGCGAGTTCGAGGGCAAGCTCATCCCGAACGACGAGTTCCTGCTCGACCAGGTCTCGCCGCTCCTGGAGAATGGCGCGAGCGGGATTGCGTTCTGGCACGCCACCGACTGGTCTGTCGCCATCGCGACGGGTCCGGAAGGATCGCATGATCAGCAGTCCGGCATTCGCGACCGCTACAGCCGCAACTTCCTCGGCTCGGAAGGCGGCGCCTTGACGATTCCGCAACTGCAGCAACTCGGCTACACCAACTGGCAGGATCCGTCGCTCCGACAGCACTTCAATTCGGCGTTCACCGACTACCTCGTGTCGATGGTGAACGCCTCGCGGGAGCGGATCTTCGAGCTTCACTCGGCCGCTGGTGCCCCTTGAGTCCAAGGGACCACCCGAGTTCTCGAGGCGAGCGACTACGATCGGCGTCTCATATGCGGAAGGACGAGTGTCGCAACTCCCGATCATTCTGACGGCGGTCCTGTTCACTGCAGCGCTGTGGAGGCCGGTCTGGGCCTTGACGGCATTGCTGGTGATGTTCCCGCTGGAGATGCTGCTTCAGGGATCGGGCGGGGCATTCTCCGATCGGACCTGGCTCTTTAATGCCGTGACCGGGGTCGTCGTGATGGTCGCGCTGATACGGCGCCGTCTCGGCGGAGAGTCGCTCATCCGCGATCTGCTCACTGCCGGGACGGTTGGTTGCTGGGGGTTCTACGTCTGGGGCTATCTCTCGACCGTGTGGACCCAGACGCCCGGCACGTTCCTTGCCGAGTGCTTCAGGACGCTGCCGTACTCGATCCTGATTGTCGGCTGCGCTCCGATGCTCATCTCGCGCGTCGAGGAGGTTCGCTTCATGTCGACCTCGGTGCTCCTGGTCGGCACGGGACTCGCCTTCCTGATCATCACGAACCCGAACTTCTCGATCTGGGCCGGTCGCCTGCGAGTCGATCTCGGCTCGGACAACATGGGGAACCCCCTTGCGCTCGGAACGCTCGGTGGATCGTTGATGGTGATCGCAGCGCTTTCGAGCTTCAGCAACGGCTTCCTCGCCCTGTCGCTGCGGGCAACGGCCTTCATTGCCGGCGCCGGCCTGACCCTGCTCAGCGGCTCGCGCGGCCAGATGATCGCCGCCGTGGTCGCGATCACGATCATGTTGCCGATCGTGTACCGGTTCTCATCGTTCCGGGGAGTGATGGCCACCCTTGCGGGAGCGGCGGTTCTCGTCACAGGCCTCCTCTTCGCGGGATCGAGATTCATCACGGCCGACAACGATGCTCGATGGACTGCCGAGAGCCTCACGACCGGCGGCAGCGGGCGATTCGAGAACGCCTACGACCTGCTCTCCACTTGGATCGAGAGCCCCGGATACTGGATCCAAGGTCTCGGATACAGGTCTTTTGAGTCCATCCCCAATCGTTCGGGCGCTCCCTACAGCCACATGCTCTTTGCGGACGCCCTCGGTGAGGCGGGATTGATCGGCGCATGCCTGCTCGGTGTGGCGATTGTGGCAGCGTGGAGGAGCGGAAGGCGCCTGTCGCGTCTCGTCGCCGACGATGCGTCGTCGCGGGCCTGCGGTTCGATCATCATCGCTCTGGTCGCATACTTCCTGCTGATCGCCAACAAGCAGGGGAGCATGCTCGGCAACCCGATGCTCTTTGCGATGATCGTGATCCTTGGGAGAATCGCGAAGGAGCGAGCCATTCGCTCGGAAACCGAGGAAGTCGAGGCCCTCGAGGATTGGGAGCAGGATGAAGCGTCCTTCGCGGCCACCGAGCCCGAGAGACCTCTCGCGCCAGTGGAGAGCCGTTGATCGTGAGCAGGCCCGCGACGTCCTTGCGGACGGCGAGCGTTCGCGGCGCGGTGTGGACGACTCTCGCCTCGCTCGCAACCAAGTTCTCGACGCTCGTGGTGCAGTTCGCGTTGGGGTGGCTTCTGTCGAAGGACGACTTCGCCCTTTGGGGCGTTGCGATCTCATTGACGATCGTGACATCGTGCCTGACCGATGGAGGAGTGCAGAAGCTTCTCAAGCAGCAGCCAGACCGTTACCGTTCGCTCATCGGCCCCGCCACCGCCGTGGCCTTCGGATTCGCGACGGTTGCGGCGGCCATGTTGGCCCTGATTGCCACGGCTACGCCGGAAATCTACCGGACAGAGGACGTTCGTCCGCTGGTCCTCGTGCTCGCAGCCAATGCGCTGATCACCGTGCCGCTGGCGATCACGAGGACAAGGATGACCATCGATCTCAGGTTTCGCGATCTGGCTCTGATCGAGGGGGCCATGCAGGTGGTCCGCGGGATCCTCACGGTGGCCATGGCGTGGGCTGGTTTCGGGGCGATGTCGTTCGTGGTCCCGATCGTCCTCGTCAACGTGCTTCAGACGATCGTGCAGGCCATCGCAGGAGGCTTGGAAGACTTCAACATCCGGGGAGTCGACGTTTCATCCATGCGTGCAGTGGTCAAGGTGAGCGGGTGGATCATGCTTGGCGCGGCCTGCGGCGCGATCGTCCAGAGAGGCGACTACTTCGCGATCGGACTGCTGTCGGGCGATCTGCTGGGGGTCTACTTCTTCGGATTTCAGTTCGCCGGTTCGGCGCTTGCGATTGTCGTCAACAGCGCGGCCGCAGTGCTGCTCCCGGCGATGGCACGAGTGGCCAACGATCAGGTACGTCTGCAGGCTGCCTTCGCGCGATCCACGAGGCTGGCTTCGTTCATGGTCTGCCCAGTAAGCGCAGGCATGTTCATCGTCAGCCCCTTCGCGATCCATCTGCTCTGGGACGGCAAGTGGGACGGCGCGATCCCGGTGGCGGAATCGGTGGCGATCTCCACGATGGTCCGCGGCGTGGCGTTCACCGCGGGCTCCGCGATCGAAGCGGCCGGCCGGTGGAAGGCGAGGGCTCTGATCGAGGGTCTCAACGGACTCACGCTGATCGCCTCCATCGCCGTGGCGATCGAGTACGCGGGAGCGGATCTGGTCGTGCTGTCGTGGACGATCGGAGTCCAGCGGATCGTGGTCGGCCTCCTCGGTCTGGCCGTATGCGGTCGACTTCTCGGCGTGGGGGCCGCGGCACCGCTTCGATGGACGATGCGATTCGCCGTACCGGCGGCGTTGGCGGCGGTCATCTCGGTCGAAGCGGGCTCGCTCGCCGGCCTCACCAGCGAGTGGTCCAATCTCGCCGCCCGACTGTTCGTCTTCGGTGTTTCCTGGCTTCTCTATGCGGCGATGTTCGGTCGTTCGGAATGGAGTGAACTTCGACGTCTTCGCTAGCAGCGCCTGGGGGAGCGGAGATGTGCGCAATCGGCGGCGTAGTCGATCGCCTTGCGGAAGCCAGCGACCATTCCCGGGATGTCGAATCCGCCGGGGCCGTCGACCGTCGCGGATGCGCCAGCAGACAACGTGCGATGGAGGTCATCGGAGTCCAGAATGCGCTCGATGACTCTCGCCATCGCATCCAGATCGCCATCCGGGAAGAGCAAGCCATTGCGACCGGGTTCGATGGCGTCGAACTCGGGTCCGTGTCCGCCCGGCGGCAGGCAGGTTACGACGGGCAGGCCGAAGCCGAAGGCATGGAACAGGCTCAGTCCCAAGGCTCGGGGGTAGGCCATCAGTCGAGCGGACAACATCCATGGAGCGAGATCCTCGTCGCGATAGATCGCACCCAGGAACATCACGCCCCCCGGAACCAGACGATCGGCGAGGCTCTCGAGACGCGACCGGTCGGATCCGTCTCCGATCACCAGGAGCTTGGCGGATTCTCTTCTGTTTCGAAGCCGCGAGAATGCGTCGATCGCCAGGTCGACTCGCTTCCAGGGCTCGAGGCGGCTCACGTAGACGACGCACTCCGAACCCGAGACACCCGCACGGTCGGTGAACTCGGCCAGTCGGGCGGGCGTCCACGCTTCCTTCGCGCGTCTGATCGGCGTCTGGTCGATCGCATTGGGTGCCACAAACACCGACTCAGATGCAAAGCCTTCCTGAAGCAGGCGATCTCGGGCCTTAGAGCTGTAGACGACGATCGCGTCGGCGAGCGCGGCGATGCGATTTCGGGCGAAGCGTCGCAGTGTCGTCTCACGCTTGCCGAAGCCGTGTCCCCAGAGAACGACGCCGGCATGGCGTCGTGCCACCCTGACTGCTCGGGACAGGCCCAGCAGTCGACTGTTCCAGGGGAGGACGAGCACATCGAGATCGGAGTCGATCGCGGCTTCTCGCAAGCGTGACTGGAGCAGGAAGGGACCGAGCCTGCGCACCGGCGAAGCGGTGAAGATGCCGCCGACGAGTCGGTCCACGGCGTCCTTCGCACCGTGCGGATTCGGGTCCGCCCACATGCGAAGCCGGAGATCTCCGTCGGACGACAACGCGCGATAGAACGGCAGTCGATAGAGGCGCAGGGACGGTTGGACGAAGCCGACACTCAGCTCGCTCGGAGTCTTCATTGATTGCGCTCCGCGGCGGCGGCCTGGTAGAGACTCTCGTAGCGATCGGCGATCGCCGCCGGATCGAGACTCTGAGCCACCCATCCACGAGCGTCCTCCGACATCCGACGGCGAGTCCCCGGTTCCAGGATGAGCGACTCGCACGCCGCTCGGATCGCCTCCGGATCGCGCGGCACCAGCACCGCCCCGCCGCTCTGCTGGAGCTCGGGCGACGTGTCGAGGTCGTCGCTGGTGACCACCGGCAGGCCGGCGG
>CAYZSH010000188.1:4515-5728 GCA_964481025.1 uncultured Isosphaeraceae bacterium | reverse complement strand
AAGGCGGTGCCGCGTGAGCCGAGCCTCCGACATCCCTTCGGGAATCACCGTCTCCCGCCTGCCGGTCGAGCCTAGGCGATACATCGCCGAGTGCGGAGGGTGCAGCGGCGAGGGCAGCTCGGCTCCCATCGCCATCCGGCGGCTGATGGAGGACATCAAGCACGACGAAGAGATGCGACGCGAGGAAATCCGGCTCGGTCGCACCTGACCGGATCACCCGCCCCGCTTCCGCCCCGGCCTCGAGCCGGGGCGGTTTGCTTTGCGTGCGGAACCATGTAGGATTCCGTCGCTCCATTCTCTTTCTCAGCACGGCGGCCCTCTGGAACACTCCCCGGAGGGCCGCAGTGTTTCCGAGCGGAATCTTGCAGGCCGGGTTGAACCCGGCGGCCGGGCTGGGCATACTGTGCGGCATGCACGTCTCCGCACGACTCGCCTGCCGCGTGGCGCATGCCGTGTGCCCCCTGCTCGACCGCAAGTGCTGGATGACGAATGCGGTGCGGGCTGGAGTCGCACGCGAGATTTCGCAGGCCTCGTGGCCCGAGATCGCTCGAGGATTCCATGCGGAATCGCACAGCGGTCTGGTAGTCGGCTACCAGAACTGGGTGCAGCTCGACTGGCCGACACGCTACGGCTGGCTGAAGCTCGCCGACGAGGTCCTGTTCGACCTGCGGATGTCCATGCGGCATAATGCCGCACGGCGATGGAATGCCTCTGCGGACACCGGGCGGAATCAGGGCGGCTCTGCGGAGCCTGCCTCCGCATCACGCCAGCCCAGGCCGACGCCGGAATCCGGCCATGGGGATGGGTGGCGGAGCAGTGGGCTATGCGTCACCCGGAACGGCCTCTCACCCCGGCACAGGCGAAAGGCCTGCACGACCGGGCAATCCGCAAATTGCGAGATCACCTCAGACAGGACCCGGCAGCGTGCCGGAGCCTCATGTCGCACTTAGGAGTCGATACCGATGCATGACAACGATGCCGAAACGGCCCTGCGGGGCCTCGCACACGAGACATGGGACGACGCGATCAAGGACGGGGACCTCCCGCTGTTCGCCCGCCTGCGCGCGCTTGAGCACTCGATGAAGACGTTGGGCTTCGACGATGCCCAAAGGCTCGTCACCGAAACCCGAGCGGCGATGGCGTTCGCGGCGTCCCGCGCCTCGCAGGTCTCTGCGGTCGCCAAGTCGGCGATCGGGAGCGATCCCTCGCAGGT
>CAYZSH010000188.1:1901-4415 GCA_964481025.1 uncultured Isosphaeraceae bacterium | reverse complement strand
TGCCAGCGTGACCGCTGGCTGGACGAATACGAGATCGGCGCCAAGTCCGCCATGGACAAGCTGACCAAGGCGGTCGAGGCGATCAACCGCATGCCGGACCTCCCCGGCGCTGGCGACCACGGCGAGCTCATCGGCGAGCCGTTCGAGGTGCAGGCATGAACCGCGACGACTACGTCCGGTTCCACGAGGAACTCTGCGGCAAGGCCCGCGACCTGTCCATCCGCAAGAATGCGGACTATGCAGGTGATGGCGGGCGAAAGCCCTTTGCGAACTTCGAGCGGGTCGAGTCGATGGGCGTCACGACCACGACCAAGGGTTTCCTTGTCCGCATCGTGGACAAGATCTCAAGGCTCTCGGAGTTCAGCCGCACCGGCACGTTCGCGGTGTCCGACGAGTCGTTTGAGGACACCTGCATGGATGTGATCAACTACGTCTGCCTGATGGCGGCTCACCGCCAGTCGGCGCAGAAGGATCTTGAGATGCGCTCCGCTCCCGAGTAGACTCCAGTCCGGCCATCGCATCGGCCGACTCCGCCCCCCGGGTGCCTATCGCCCGGGGGGCTTTCTATTCGGACTCGTCGCCGTCGCGGAGCTTCCGCATCATCCGCTCGTGCTTGCGACGGGCAGCATGCTCGTGCAGGTCCGCCGCGGACGCCGGTCGCACCCAGACGCGCCTGCCGCCGGTGTGCATCGCGAGAGCCACCATGTGCGACGCCTGGCGGTGGGAGAGCCCCTGCCGCTCCCACATGACGACCGCCCGGTCGCAGTCGTAGACAGCGTGCCTGCGGCCCTTGACAACCGCCCATCCGACGATCGCATCGTCCCATCCCTTGATCATGGCTTGACCCCCCGGGTCGCCTGATTATAGTTGCCGCACGAATCCGACCGGATTCGGTGGAGGCATGGATGCGAATCCCGCTCGAACCCGTCCGGATCCCGGTTTCCGAGACGATGCTGCGGACCGCACAGCGGTTCGCGAAGGCCGCCTGCATCGGCGGATCCTCGTCCGTCCGCGACGACATCGACCGCATGGAGCGGCTGATGGAGGACCAGACGGTCGGCCAGCTCGGCCAGATGGCGCTCGCCATCTGGAAGGACGGCCACATGGGCGAGTACCTGATCCAGCGTGCCGCGGCGAACCAGTACCCGACCCATGGCGATGGCGGTGCTGATTTCGTCGGCGGCAACATCGACGTGAAGGCCTCGCTGATGCGGGCGTCCGAGGATCCGCACCTGTACCGGCTCGCGGTCCGGCCCGCGGAGATGCACGACGGCTGGGTGTATGTGCTGGCGCTCGTCGAGCCGTTCATGGTGGGCGTGCAGCTGGTCGGGTGGGCGCTCTCGAGCGACCTGACCGCGAAGCCTGCCGCGACCGAGGGCACGTTCGCCGGGGCGTATGTGCTGCCTGCGACCGCACTGCGTCCGCTGCCGCCGCTCGAGTGGCGTGGCCGGTGGGGCGCATGAGGTACGTCAGCCTGTTCGACGGCATCGGTGCGGCGCACGCGGCGTGGATGCCGCTGGGCTGGGAGTGCCTGTGGACTGCGGAGATCGAGAGGTTCCCGATCGCCGTCGTCGAGAAGCGGTGCCCGGGCATCCCGAACCTGGGCGATGTCACGGCGATCACGGAGGAGATGCTGCGTGGATACCCAAAGCCTGATCTGGTCATCGGAGGCAGCCCCTGCCAGTCCTTCTCCGTTGCCGGACTCCGAGGAGGGCTGGCGGACCCTCGTGGCAACCTGGCCCTCCGATTTGTGCAGCTTGTTGGTGCTCTTGCGCCGCGATGGGTCGTCTGGGAGAACGTCCCCGGCGTCCTGTCGTCCGGATCAGGAAGGGACTTTGGTTCCATCCTCGGGGCGTTGGCAGAACTCGGGTATGGGTGGGCCTACCGAGTCCTGGACGCTCAGCACTACGGAGTGGCCCAGCGACGGCGCCGCGTGTTTGTTGTCGGATGTCTTGGAGACTGGCGGCGTGCCGCAGCGGTTCTATCTCTCGCCCAAGGCATGCGAGGGGATCCTCCGCCGAGCAGGCCGACGCGGCAAGGCGCTGCCGCCGATGCTGGACAAGGCGCTTCGGGCGCAAGCTGGTGGGACGGCGGCCAACTGAGCCCCACGATCGACGCTCGCATCGACCAGCACCGGATGCCTGACAAGGGGCGCTTCCCGGCGGTGCTGGAGCCGTTCGTCAAAGCGAAGCGTGCGCAATCCGCATCCGACGACGAGACATGGAAGGCCGATGGGGTGTCGCCGACGCTCAACCACTTCGATGTCGGCGACACGCGATCGACGACGGTCGTGGCGTTCACGCAGAACCAGCGTGACGAAGTGCGCGATCTCGGCGACACCGCCGGGGCGTTGAACGGCCCCGGCACGCATCAATCGACCTACGTCGCCGAGGCGTTCTCCGTCCGCGAGGACGCCAAGGCGGGCAACTTCTCCGCCACGCCCGCCGAGGTCGGACTGGCGGTGCAGAGCCTGCGGCCCAGCCCGCAAAGCCACCACGCCCAGATCTTCATCGC
>CAYZSH010000188.1:0-1801 GCA_964481025.1 uncultured Isosphaeraceae bacterium | reverse complement strand
CTGGCCGCAGCCGGGCGGCTGCGCCGCATCGGCAAGACCAAAGGCACCCGGTACGCGGTGAAGCAGGCGACGTGACCCATGAGCAACCAAAGAGGACGCATGAAGACGACCGTTCCCTATGTCATCTACTGCCGGATCAGCTCATGGCCCCAAGCCAAGGGGCACGGCATCCAGCGTCAACTGGTTGCATGCCTTGAGGCGATTGAGCAGGTCGCAGGGAGCGAGACGGTTATCGTCGGCGTCTTCACTGAAATCGCGTCTGGCGGAGGTGAACTGCCCGTCCGCGACAGCGCTTTGCGGTACGCAAGGCAGCAACACGCCAGGATCATGGTTGAGAGCGTCTGCCGGTGGACGAGGCGAGCCGACGATCCTTGTCCGACGATCGTGGAACTGGCGTGCCCGCTCTCCAAGGGGCTTGAATCGAAGCTTGAAACGGTGCTCGGCGGCTACAAGATCTCTCTTCAGCCCGCCACATGCGACTGGCCTGCTGCCCCGTGCAACTGCACGGACTGACCATGAGCCGCGAGGGTCTGTGGTTCGACCCACGCACCGGCACGCTCAGGCCGAGATGGGCGGCGGGGGCACCGGGATCGGCTCGGGGATCAGAGGCTTCGACGGCGGCTTCCTCCAGCGGGGAAGCCGCTCCTCGGACTTCGCCCGGCCCTGCGTCCGGATCGCCTCCGACACCGCCTTCGCACGCTGGAGCACATCCCGGCGAACGTCCGAGTGGTGATGATGGCTTGTGAACCAGTACCACAGGATCGCATCGATGACCGCCCGGACGTGCAAGCCCTCGGCCTGCGCCCACTCCAAACACTGGTGGTACATCCTGCGGTCGAGCCTTGCGACCATGCTCTCCCGGCCGATCGTGTCCGGCTTCTGGGTGCCCTTCACTGATCGCCCCCTCGGAAGTACCGTCCCACCCGCGTGTCGAATCCGGGCCCGCCCTCCAGGTTCTGGACCCGCAGGGCCTGATTGACCGCACGCTCACGCAGCATGTTCATGCGGTCCTCGATCCTGCGTGCGGCGACCCGGTTGCCTGCCCGCAGCAGCTCGTTCCGCTGCTGCTGCAACGCCTTGATCGCACGCTTGGCGTTCGGCCAGAACTGGCTGCCTGCAAGCCAACGCTCGAGCGGCGAAGCCCCGCCAAGCACCTCTGCGGGAGACTCGTACTTGAGGTCCGTGCGGATCCGCTCGAACACCGCATCGATGTCGCGGAACTGCCCGGGCAGCACACGCCTGCCGCCGCTCTCGCCGACGACCTTCGACAGCACGGGCCATTCGTTCAGGCTGACGTTGGCGCCTTTGATCTTGTCGCTGCCGGTCTCCCACAGGCGGACCGCATCATTGGCCACGCCCGGCAGGAATCGCCCAAGCAGGTACTCGATCTGGTTCGGGCTGACCTCGATCCCACGCGACCCCGCTCCGCCCAACGCCCTGCCCATCGGGGCCGTGATCGCCGACAGCAAGGACGCTGCCTTGATGTAGTAGATCGGCGTGTCGGCGAAGTACTGCTCGCTGGTCCGGGGATCACCCGCGCCGAACTGGGCGCCGAGCGGTGCGATCGGTGATCCCTTGTAGTCGGTGTTGAACGCCAGATCGAGCAACGGGCTCATCGGCGTAGGCACAGCCGCCTGGAACCACGATTGCAAGCTGGTCGGGTCGTACACCGTAATCGGCATCGCCTCGCTTGCGAACGCGCCCGCCACCGTCGCAAACGTCTTGACCGGGGACACGTCGCCGACCAGCATGTCGGCGACGGCAGTCCCCGCACGGCTGACGGCACCGAACCCGTACGGCT
>CAYZSH010000187.1:0-5779 GCA_964481025.1 uncultured Isosphaeraceae bacterium | reverse complement strand
CTGCGGCCTCTGCGTCCCGAACACAGCGCTCTACCAAGCTGAGCTACACCCCGTGGGGCTTGCAGTCCGGTCGTGCCGGCCGTCTCTGCGGCCGGAAGTCCCGGGTCGTCGGCTCTCGGGAAGCCGAGCGAGAATGGGCGGAGAGGGATTCGAACCCCCGAAGGCTAAGCCAGCGGATTTACAGTCCGCCCCGTTTGACCACTCCGGCATCCGCCCGATGTGGAGGATCGCGGAGGATACCGCCAGCGTCGGACCCGGGCAAGACGATCGTGGATCCGGTTTCCGGGTTCCCGCCGACCATGCCGATCCCGAGGATTCTCGGTCCCGAACCGGGCCTTTCGTGGAACGCTTCGGGCTCGGAGACGGTCCAAATCCCGAATCCGAGGCTCTCCGACTCCGTTCGTCGGCTACCCTCGAAATCGGTGGACCGGTCTCGTCATGCGGTCCGGCCCGTCCGCCACTCCTCTCCCCCGTCGCTCCAGAGAAGCCATGAAGAAGATCAGCACCATCCTCGGCCTCGCCACCGTCTCGGGCCTCGCCATCGGCACCGGACTCCTCTCCGCCCACGCCGTCCCCGGCGGGAAGGGTGGCACCGCGGGCCAGATCGGCGCCGACGTCGCGGTCTGCTCGCTTCCCTCGATCTACCGCTGGGGTTACACGCAGGGCATCATGGCCTATTCGGTCGCGACCACCAGCGTGAACCTCGGCGACACGAACCTCGAGTGGTACGCGAACACCAACCGCCACCCCCGCATTCCGCAGAACGCCTTCAAGTTCGACAACGGCCGTCTGATCCAGATCGGACAGTCGTGGTGCAAGGACGGCTTCTGCGCCCTGCAGCTCAACGAGTGCGCCTCCTGCCAGCCCGCAGGCAGCGGCTGCCCCGAGATCCTCGGCCCGGGCTGCTCGGATCCCTACTCCGACTCGCTCAACGGCCAGCAGTCGAACCTCGCCCCGCGGTCGCAGTGCAACGCGGCGACCGGCTGGTTCCAGTACCCGCCGTCGAACCTGCCCTCCGCCGCCCCGACCCTCGGTCGGCGTCTGCAGATCACGGCGATCGAACTGAACCCGGCCGCGACCGGCGGTGACGCGAAGTTCTACGTCGACGCCTTCTACCTGCACCCGCAGGACTACGGCGACGGCAACCAGTTGAACAACGGTTCCTACCGCGAATTCGTGGTCGGCTCGCTCGGATCATCCGGATACCAGCTCAGCCTGACCGGCCCCACCAACCTCGGCCAGCCCGGAATCTTCGCGTGGCAGGAGAACAGCGCGACCGTCGAGATCGAAGCGGTCGACGTGCCGGGTGACGGGCGGTTCTTCGTGGCCCACGACGTCATCGACAACGGTGACGGCACCTGGAACTACGAGTACGCGATCTACAACCTCACCTCCGACGATTCTGCCAACGGCTTCGTCGTTCCGATCGGCGCGGGCGTCAACATCACCAACCGCGGCTTCAGCGACGCCCCGTCGCACTCCGGCGAGCCGTACAAGACCTTCAACTGGGCGCCGGTCATCGCCTCCGACGCCGCGGGCTGGAAGACCACCGAGTACGCGGTCGATCCCGACGCCAACGCGATCCGCTGGGGCACGCAGTACAACTTCTGGTTCACCGCCGACACCCCGCCGACCGACGGCACCGCCGAGATCGAACTGTTCAAGTCGAACGGCATCGCGACCGTCGGCATTCGCGTGCCGAGCGGCAACGCCAACCCCTACGACCTGAACGGCGACGGCGTCGTGAACGGCGCCGACCTCGGCCTGTTCATCGGACTCTGGGGCACCTCCGGCCCCGAAGGCGACTTCAACAACGACGGTGTCGTGGACGGCGCCGACAACGGCCTGCTGATCGCCAACTGGAACTGATCGGCCGCACGCCGACAACCGCACGCCCACCACCGACCGACACGACCACGCCCCGCGACGAGTTCGTCGCGGGGCGTGTCGCATTCGTTCAGAGCCGCCGACCGGACTTGAACCGGTAACCTCGAGATTACAAATCACGTGCTCTGCCAATTGAGCTACGGCGGCGTGTGAGGCGGAATCGTATCACGACCCGGCGTCGGTTCCGCGGGCGGCGGCATGCCGTCGCATCGCGACCTGAATCAGCGTCACGTCCGCCGGATTCACACCCGCGAGCCGCCCCGCCTGACCAAGCGTTCGCGGCCGGAATCTCGCCAGCACCTCGATCGCCTCGGTCCGAAGGCCCTCAATCGAACGCGGGTCGAGATCGGCCGGGATCTCGGCATGTTCGGCGGCCCGCTGACGCTTGATCTCGGTGTCGGCCCGACGCACGAACGACGCGTACCGCAGGTCGTTGAGCACGCGATCGACGAGCGGCAGCGAGGCCGCGAGTTCGCCGGGCAGATGCCCCGCGAGTTCGGCGGCGGTCGTCTCCGGCCGTCGCGCGATCTCCGCCAGCGTCTTTCCCTCGACTCGGATGCGGCCACAGGCGTCGTGCAGCGCCGTGATCGACGCCTCGCGGGCCTGCCAGCGAGACCAGCGTTCATCGTCGACGACGCCGAGGTCGCGTCCGAGCCGCGTGAGTCGCTCATCGGCGTTGTCGTGACGGAGTCGAAGTCGATGCTCCGCGCGGCTCGTGAACATGCGATACGGCTCGCGCGGAATGCGGGTGACGAGGTCGTCCATCATCACGCCGATGTACGCCTGCTCGCGGCCGAGTCGCACGCCGTCACGGCCGCGCACGCGGCGGGCGGCGGAGAGTCCGGCGACGAGTCCCTGCCCCGCCGCCTCTTCGTAGCCGCTGGTGCCGTTGATCTGGCCCGCGAGATACAGCCCGCCGACGAGCTTCGTCTCGCACGTCGCGTCGATCTGATGCGGTCGCACCATGTCGTACTCGACCGCGTAGCCCGACTTCAGAATCACCGCCCGCTCGCAGCCCCGCATGCCGCGGACGATGCCTTCCTGCACATCGGCGGGCAGCGAGGTCGAGATGCCGTTGCAGTAGATCGAGTCGCCGTCGATCGTCTCGGGTTCGAGGAAGACGTGATGGCTCTCGCGATCGGCGAATCGCACGACCTTGTCCTCGAGGCTCGGGCAGTACCGCGGCCCGGCCTCGGCTTCGATCGCCCCGCTGAACATCGGGGCGCGGTGAAGATTCGCTCGCACCAGTTCGTGGATGACCGCGGTGGTGTCGGTGATGCGGCACTCGACCTGCGGCATCGCCGGGAAGACCGCCGGATCGGTCAGGTCGCTGAACGGCACGGGCTCGGCATCGCCCGCCTGCGTCGGCAGTCCTTCCCAATCGAGCGACGCCTTCGAGAGACGCGGCGGCGTCCCGGTCTTGAGTCGGCCGAGTTCGAAACCGAGATCGCGCAACGTCGCGGCGATGCCGACGGCGCTCCCTTCGCCGACGCGACCGCCCGCGGTGCGATCCTCGCCGACGTGCATGATCGCCCGCATGAAGGTGCCGGTCGTGAGCACCACGGCGTCTGCGCGGAGTTCGATCGGTTCGGGCGACGGCGTGTCGGCGCCGGTGCCGAAGGCGCCGTCGATCGGGGTCGCGAGGCCGGAACCCGCGGGAAGTCGCACGCCGCGGATCGCGGGTCGGCCGCCGACCGAGTCGATCAGGAGCTCGTCGACGGTTCCCGAGACGACGACGATCCCCGGATGGCTCGCGACGAGCCGCTGGGCCTCCAGTCGGTACGCCTCCTTGTCGTTCTGGCACCGAGGTCCCCGCACCGCCGCCCCACGGCTGGTGTTGAGCATCTTGAACATGATGCCGGTCGCGTCGGCGATGCGACCCATCACGCCGCCGAGGGCGTCGATCTCGCGGACGATCTGGCCCTTGGCGAGTCCGCCGATCGCGGGGTTGCACGACATCGTGCCCAGGCGCGACGGATCCATGGTGACCAGCGCCACCACGCCGCCGCCGTCGCTCGCCAGGGCGTTCGCCGCCGCCCACGCGGCTTCGATGCCGGCGTGCCCGCCTCCGATCACGATCACGTCCACGTGCATGGCGGGAACGATACGGCCACGGCGACGCCCCGAGGGGGCAGGATGACCCGTGGTAGCCTGCGGAACCCTCTGGAGGCCTCATGTTCAAGCAGATCACCGTCGGTTCCGCCCGCTCCGCCCGTCCGCTCGTCGGCGTCTACACCGAGGATCTCAAGCGCCGCGATCACGCCGCGATCCCGACCGAGCACCGCGACGCCTTCGTCCGCGGCATCTCGACGCCGGGCTTCAAGGCCGACATCGGCGAGGTGGTGTTCGGCGACGACCTGGTGCTGGTCGGCCTCGGATCGGTCGAGAACGTGAGCGCGGACGCGACCCGCCGGGCGGGTGCATCGCTCGTCCGCCGACTGGACCGGGCGGGCATCGACGCGGTGCGGGTCATCCGACGCGACGACGCCGGCGACCGGCCGCTCGACCGGCTCGCCCGCGGCTTCGCCGAAGGCATGGCGATGGCGAACTGGCGGATCGAGGGCTACGACGGCACCGCCGCGAAGACGCGGACCGTCCACCCGAAGCTGCGGATCTCGGCCGACCAGAAGCCGTTCGCCGAGGGGCTCAAGACCGGCTTTCGCGTGGCGGAAGCCGTCAACCTCGCCCGCATGGTCGCGACCACGCCGCCGAACGTCTGCCACCCCGCGTGGATCGCGAAGCAGGCGAAGGCCCTCGCCAAGTCGACCGGTCTCACCTGCACCGTGATCGACGCGAAGAAGGCGGCCGATCTCGGCATGGGCGGCATCATCAACGTCGGCAAGGCCAGCGAGATTCCGCCGTGCCTCGTGCAGTTGGAGTGGAACCCCGGCGGCAAGTCGAAGGGCAAGGGCGGCAAGTCGAAGGGCGGCGATCACCTCGTGCTCGTCGGCAAGACGATCACCTACGACACCGGTGGCTACTCGCTCAAGATCTCCAACGGCATGAAGGGGATGAAGTACGACATGTGCGGCGGTGCCGCGGTGCTCGGCGCGATGAAGGCGATCGCCGACGCGAAACTGCCGGTCCGCGTCACCGCCCTGCTGCCCGCCGCCGAGAACATGGTGTCCGACGAGGGCTACCGACCCGACGACGTCATCACGATGTACGGCGGCACCACGGTCGAGGTCACCAACACCGACGCCGAAGGCCGGCTCGTCCTGGCCGACGCGCTCGCCTATGCGTGCGACAAGTTGAAGCCGACCGCGATCATCGACCTCGCGACGCTCACCGGCGGCGTGGTCGTCGCGCTCGGGCACTTCTCGGCGGGCATGTTCTGCGAGGACGACGGGCTTCGCGGCGCGATCGAGTGCGCCGCGAACGGCACCGGCGAAAAGGTCTGGCGTCTCCCGGTCTGGGACGAGCACCGCGATTTCATGCGGTCATCGATCGCGGACATCCTCAACTCGAACCCGAAGCGGTCGGCTCACCCGATCCAGGGCGCGGCGTTCCTGTCGTACTTCGTGGACAAGGACGTGCCCTGGGCGCACCTCGACATCGCGGGCGTGGCGAACGTCGACGAACATCCGGTCACCGGCCCCGGTGCCAGCGGCTGGGGCGTGCGGCTTCTCCACGATCTGGTGGCGGGGATGGGCGGGTGATAGAGGGCGCGCCGCCGGCTCGATCGATCATCGAGTCGGCCGCGTGCCCCCTCCGCCCGCTCCGCGGGCACCTCCCCCGTCTTCGCGGGGGAGGAGAATCGGAAGCTTGATTCCGCTCCCCCGCCGTCTCAATCTCCTGCTCACCTGCTCTCCTGATCTCCTGATCTCGCCGAAGGCGCCCGCTCATCCACTTCGATCTCGTGGATCTTGGCGACTCGCCGCGTGTGACGGCC
>CAYZSH010000186.1:0-5816 GCA_964481025.1 uncultured Isosphaeraceae bacterium | reverse complement strand
GACCACTACCGGTACTGAATCCCGGACCAGAGGGTCATCTGATCATCTGGGCATCAAGCGAGGCGCGGGCCGCACGGTCCGCGCCTCGTTTCGTCTTGGATCCGCGATGGTCGCCCGGTAGATTGGTCGGACCATGATCGCCGAAAGACTCGCCGCCTCGGTCCTGCTCGCCGCCGCCGTCGCGACCCCTGCGGTTGCGCAGCAGAAGCTCCACTTCTCGTACCTCTGGCATCTCGAGCAGCCGGTCTACTGGCCCGATCGTCGCGGCGAGGGGCCGTGGCGATATGAGCGGGCGTGGACGAGCATCCAGCAGAAGAACGGCGGCCAGGCGCACCCGCTCAACGACCTCTATGACATCTTCGGCAAGCCCGACCGCGTCCGGGCGTATCAGGAACGGCCCCGCGACACGGTGAGCGCGATCTCGTGGGCGCCGGAGGCGGGAGCGCAGGTGTCGTTCTCGGGTGGACTCATCGAGAACATCCAGTCGTTCGCCGATGCGGGCGGTCAGCTCGGATACTCGACCAACTGGACCGGAGCCTGGCGCGAGAGCCGGAACTGGGATTCCGCGGGCCGTGGCTTCACGCCTCGCATGGACATCGTGCAGTTCGCGTTCCATCATCCGCTGCTGCCGTTGTGTCCGGACGAGGTCGTCGCGAAGGAACTCGCGCTCTATCAGGCGATCTACCCCGAGGCGTGGGGCGCCTCGCCCGCGCCGAGTCGCGGGTTCTTCCCGAGCGAGATGGCGTTCTCGACGCGGCTCATTCCGTTGCTCGTCGATGCGGGCATCGACTGGACGTTCGTGAGCGCCGAGAAACTCTCGCGGGCGTGTGCCGACTTCCCGGTGCAGTACGGTTCGGGCGGCGTGAACTGCGATCCGCCGAATCGGTCCGATCAGGTGAATCCCGGGAACAACGACTGGTTCCGCGTCTCGATCTCGCGGGGGTGCGGGCCCGCCGAAGCACTTCCATTCTCGTTCCAGCCGCAGCGGATCGGCTGGGTCGATCCCGAGAGTGGCGCGGTCGAGACGATGGTCGCGGTGCCGTGCAGTCAGTCGCTCGGCTGGGAGGACGGCTACAACCCGCTCTCGCTCGGACGATTCGACGAGGTCGAAGGCATCGCGAGCGGCGGTTCGCGGCCGTTGCTCGCGATCATGGCGCACGACGGCGACAACGCGTGGGGCGGTGGTTATTCGTACTACCTCGAAGCGGTGCCGAACTTCGTCGGGCAGGCGCAGTCCGCGGGCTACACCGCGACGACCGTCCAGCGGTATCTCGCGGATCACCCGGTGCCGACCAACGACTGGTTCCATGTCGAGGACGGCGCCTGGGTGAACGCCGACGGCGATTTCGGCGACCCGCGGATGCTCAACTGGCTCGATCTTCCGCGCACGCCTTCAGGTCAGATCGACGTCGTCAACGGCTGGAGCGCCGACGCCCGCAACTGGGCGGTGCTGATCGCGGGCGTCAACGCCGCGGTGCACGCCGAACAGGTCTCGACCGATCTCGGCAGTCCGGTGCGCATCGGTGAGGTCCTGCATCCCTCGGGGGCGAGCACCAACGCCGAACGCGCCTGGCACTTCCTGCTCGGTGGCTTCAACTCGGGCTACGTCTACTACGGCTCGGCGCTCGATCTCGAATCGAAGCCGGGGATTGCGGTGAACGAGGCGATCGCCGAAGCCTCGCCGCTTTTCGACTCGGGTGAGGACCGCACCGCGCCGACGATCATGCCGATCCAGCGGCATCCGTGGAACCCCGGCTCGACCAACTTCGGGCCGGCGTGGGGCTACCAGCAGGTCGCGACGGCGCCGATCGCGACGATCTGGACCTTCGTGCACGACGTCTCCGGACTCGACACCGTGACGCTGCACTATCGGCTCGACGCCGACGGCGTGAATCCCCGGGCCAGCGTGCAGAACGAGACCTTCGCGGGCGGGGCGGAGGTCGGCGAGTGGATCTCGCTCCCGATGTCGGTGTCACCCTTCCCGTCGAACAACGCGAACGGTTGGACGGACATCGACTTCCTCGAACCCGCGGCGGCGGTGGCGAGTCGATGCGTCGCGACGCTCCCGGAACTTCCCGACACCCTCGTCGACTACTACGTCGAAGCGGTCGACGTGCATGGCAACACCAGCCGCTCCGCGATCTCGCACGTCTGGATCGGCGACGGTTCGGGTTCCAATGGCGGTGGAGGCGGTGGGGGCGGTGACGCTCGCGTCGTCGACGTGACGCCCGAACCGCTGGTGGCGGGCGAGACCGCGACGGTCCGCTACCTGCCCGGCGACGGACCGCTCGCGGGCGCCTCGAGCGTCCTGCTGCATCACGGCTTCAACCAGTGGTCGACCGTCGTCTCGCCCGATCGGCCGATGACCTTCGACGCCGACTCCGGCTTCTGGGAGATCGACGTCCAGCTCCCGACCACCGCCGTCGAGTTCGACTTCGTGTTCAACGACGGCGCCGGCACCTGGGACAACAACGGCGGGGCGGACTGGCGGATCGCGGTCGAGGGCGGCGATCCCGAGGCGGGCTTCGAGATGGACGGCATCCTCGACACCGAGGCGTTCGCGGTCGCGACCTCGACCGGCGGCACGCTGCACGCCGCGATCATCGGTGACCAGCTCTACGTCGCGACCGACGCGGCCACGGGTGGTCGCGATGCGTTCATCTTCGTCGCCGACGCGCCGGCGGCGCTGCGGCCCGCACCGTGGGCGAAGAGCGGGCAGGTCATGACGTGGTCGGCGTTCCTCGCCGACGAGCATGACAACGGCTATTCGGGGTGGTTCGGGCCGGCGGGCGCCGCCGCCCCGGCCGCGGCCCACGAGTCCGCGACCGGCGCGGTGCTCGAAGGCACGATCCGGCTCACCGATGAACTCGGCGGGGTCGGCGATTTTCTGCTGCTCGCGGTCGGGCGCTACGACTCGCCGGACGGCGGGGCACTCGACCCGGCAGGCCAGGTGCCCGCGACCGTCAACGGCGACGGCAACCTCGACGCGGTCGAGTTCGTGGTGGTCGAGGTGTGCGAGATCTCGATCGGCGGCGCGTGCTGCCCCGCGGATCTCGATGGTGACGGACTCGTCGGCGGAGGCGATCTCGGTCTGCTGCTGGCCGCATGGGGCACCGGCGCCGCGGATCTCGACGGCGACGGGGCGGTCGGTGGAAGCGACCTCGGACTCATGCTCGCCGCCTTCGGTGCGTGCCCGTGATCGTGACCGACTAGACTCGCCCGCGTGCCGCCGATCTCGCCGCCGAACTCCGGTCATCCGCTGCCGCGTCTGCTTCGCTACGCGACGCCGTTCCGCGGGCGGATCGCCTGGGCGACGACCTGTTCGATCCTCAACAAGCTGTTCGATCTCGCGCCGCCGTTCATCATCGGGGCCGCGATCGACGTGGTCGTCGAGCGGCAGGATTCGCTCGTCGCGCGGCTGGGCTTCCCCGATCCGTTCCACCAGTTGATCATCCTCGGCGTGGCCACCGTGCTCATCTGGGGGCTCGAGTCGGTCTTCGAGTGGTTGCTCGGAATCGCGTGGCGGCATCTCGCACAGGCGATCCAGCACGAGGCCCGCATCGATGTCTACGGGCACGTGCAGGATCTCGAACTCCGCTGGTTCGAGGATCGCTCGACGGGCGGCCTGCTCGCGGTGCTCTCCGACGACGTCAACCAGCTCGAACGGTTTCTCGACGGCGGCGCGAACGAGATCATCCAGCTCGCGGTGACGGCCATCACCGTGACGACCGCGTTCTTTCTGATCTCGCCCGAGGTCGCGTGGCTCGCGATGATCCCGGTGCCGATCGTGGTTCTCGGATCGCTCTGGTTTCAGAAGCGGCTCGAGCCTCGCTACGCCGAGGTCCGCGAGCAGGTCGGCGACCTCAACGCCCGGCTCGCGAACGCGATCTCGGGCATCGCGACGGTCAAGAGCTTCACCGCCGAGTCGAGCGAACTCGAGCGGGTCGGGGCCGAGAGTGCGGAGTACGCCGCGCGGAACCGTCGGGCGATCGTGTTGAGCGCCGCGTTCAGCCCGCTCATCCGCGTGGTCATCATGGGCGGTTTCCTGGTGACGCTGCTCTACGGCGGCCGGCTCGCCCTCGACGGCACGCTCGCGATCGGGGCGTTCGGACTGCTGGTCTTCCTCACGCAGCGACTGCTCTGGCCGTTCACGCGGGTCGGGGCGGTGCTCGACCTCTATCAGCGAGCGATGGCGTCCACGCGCCGCGTGCTTGATCTGCTCGACGTCGAGCCGACGATCATCGACGGCCCCGAACGCCGCGAAGTCTCGGACGTGAAGGGTGAACTCCGCTTCGACGACGTGCGGTTCGCGTACGTGCCGGGAACTCCGGTGCTTCGCGGCCTCGACCTGTGCATGCCCTTTGGCGAGACCACCGCGATCGTCGGCTCGACCGGCGCGGGCAAGAGCACCATCATCAAGCTGCTGCTCCGGTTCTACGAGGTCGGGGACGACGGCGGCCCGATCACGCTCGACGGCACCGACGTGCGGGACCTGCGACTGCGAGACCTGCGACGCGCGGTCTCGCTCGTCAGCCAGGACGTCTACCTCTTCGAGGGCACGGTCCGCGAGAACATCGCCTACGGCTGGCCCGGTCCGGACGAAGATCCGGCGCACTGGACGGAACCGCCGTTCAGCAGCATCGTCGAGGCCGCGACTCTGGCGGAAGCGCACGAGTTCATCATGAAGCTCCCGCAGGGCTACGACACCGTGGTCGGCGAGCGCGGCCAGAAGCTCTCGGGCGGCCAGCGTCAGCGGATCGCGATGGCGAGGGCGGTCCTCAAGAACGCCCCCATCCTGGTGCTCGACGAAGCGACGGCGAGCGTCGACAACGAGACCGAGGCGGCGATCCAGCGATCACTCAAGACGGTGTGCCAGGGACGAACCACCGTCGTCATCGCCCACCGACTCTCGACCGTGAGACACGCGGCCTGCATCCACGTCCTCGACAAGGGCACCGTGGCCGAACGCGGTACGCACGAGGAGCTCATCGCGCAGGACGGCATCTACGCGCACCTCTGGCGGGTGCAGACGGGGGAGGGGTAGGTCGGAAGGGTCAGTCGATCATGGGCGCGGCAGCCGTTCGCCACGCTGCGATCAACTCTGTTTCCTTCGCGAGCGTCAACCCCGCTCGTCCCGGAATCTCCTCCGCATCTGATCGCTCGTCTGCGAGCCACCAGTCGAGGGTGTCGCGGGCTGTCTCCGCGAGTGGTCGGAAGGTGCAGCCGTGTTCGATCGCCTTGCGGTTCGAGCGCTGACCGAATGCCGCCATGCTTGGATCCTGCGGAATCCACATCGCCATCGAATCGGGGCCCATCCACGGTCGGACGCCGTTCTCCATGAGGAACTCCTCGGAGACCGGCACGAACTCGACCGGGCTGCTCGTCACGGCCTTGCACCCGTCGACCATCTCGCGGAAGAACAGCGGGCCTGCCGGCCCCGTCGCGTTGAACGTGCCGCCGTGCCCTTGTTCGACACAGGTCACGATGAACTTCGCGAGGTCGCGGACGTCGACGAACTGACACGGGCCGTTCGAGTCGGGGATCAGCACCTCGCCGCCGAGGTGGCATCGCACCGGCCAGTAGGTGAACCGATCGGTCTTGTCGCCGGGGCCGACGATGAGTCCGGGCCGCACGATCGTCGCCCGCTCGCCGAAGACCTTCTCGATCTCCTGCTCGCAGAGGGCCTTGAGCTGACCGTAGAACGCGTTGACGTTCTCGTCGGTCGGATCGTCCATCGTCCCGACCGGGGCCGTCTCGTCGGCACCCGGCGTGTCGTTGGTGGCGTAGACCGAGATCGTCGAGACGAAGACGTACTG
>CAYZSH010000185.1:0-5872 GCA_964481025.1 uncultured Isosphaeraceae bacterium | reverse complement strand
GTCGTGATCGAGTCGACGCCGATCTCGGCCATGCGTCGGGCGACGGCTGCGTCATTCACGGTCCAGACGTGCAGTTCAAGACCAGCCCCGCGCACCACCTTCGCAAACGCTTCGTCCACCACCGCGACCTCGGCCCGCACGTCGACGCCATCCGCCTTGATCCGCCGAGCCGTCGCGACGACCTCCTCGACCGTCGGATGCCAGACACCGTCGCGCTCCTTGAAGGACGTCAGCCAGAACGCCTTCCACTTCGGATCCCGTTGCTTGAGCGACGCGATCACGTCGGCATCGAACGAGATCACCGTCACCTGATCCGTACCAAGCGACGACGCATCAAGCGCCGCGACCAGCGCCTCGACGATGCGGGGCGAGTCCTTGATCTCGACGAGCACGCCTCGGCCGTCCGGCACGATCCCGAGCACCTCCTCGAGCGTCGGGACCGGCTCGCCGGCGAAGCCCGCATCCTTCCATCGCCCCCATGACCCGCCGTCGAGCGTGCGGATCTCCTCGAGCGTCACATCCGCGACGTTCCTCGGATCGCCGGTCGTTCGGTGGAGATCGCGGTCGTGCATGGCGACGATGCGACCGTCTCTCGTGAGCCAGAAGTCGCCCTCGATGGCTTCGGCGCCCTGCTCGAAACCGAGCCGGAACGACGCCAGCGTGTTCTCAGGCGCGTGAGCCGCGGCACCGCGATGGCCGACGATCGCGGGAAGACGCGGAGTCGGGTTGGAGTCGTCGATCGGCATGGAGAGAACGGTGGCGGCCAACAGGGAAGCGATGATCAAGTGGCTCATGTGGAGGCTCCGGCGGACGGTGCGGACAAGGAGCGCACGTCGTACCCGAGCGGCTGGTCGGCGTTCAACCGCTCGGAGAGTACCCTTGCCGGATCCTCACGAGACTTCCGATGCCGACCCCGCCTCCCTTCGACGACCGCCTGCCGTATCCCTCCAACCGTGAGCCGGTGTACGCCCGCGAGATCGTCGCCACCAGCGTGCCGATCGCGGCCCAGGCCGGACTGGAGATGCTGCGACGCGGCGGCACCGCCGCGGACGCGGCGGTCGCGACCGCCGCGTGCATGACGGTCGTCGAACCGACGACCAACGGCCTCGGCGGCGACGCGTTCGCGCTGGTCTGGGACGACGCAGACGCGACGACGCCGGGACCGCGTCGAGTGCATGGCTACAACGGCTCCGGTCGCAGTCCCGCGGGTCTCGATGTCGCCGACTACGCGAGCGACCGCCGCATGCCGCGGCTTGGATGGAAGCCGGTCACCGTGCCAGGCGGCGTCGCGCTCTGGGTCGATCTCTGGAAGCGACACGGGAGACTGTCGTTCGCGGAACTGCTCGAACCGGCGATCCAGTACGCCGAGAACGGCTACCTGCTCTCGCCCCAGACCGCCGATCTCTGGAACCGCGCCGCGACCGGGTACGCGAGTCGCGACGACTGGAAGACGACGTTCCTCTTCGACGGCCGTCCACCGCGGACCGGCGAACTCGTTCGACTTCCGGGCCACGCCCGCACGCTTCGCGCGATCGCGGAGAGCGAGGGCGCCGCGTTCTACCGAGGCGAGATCGCCGCGGCGATCGACGCCGCCGCCCGCGCCGAGGGCGGCGCGATGCGGGCGGACGATCTCGCGCGACACGAGACGCTCGTCGTCGATCCGATCTCGGTGGACTACCGCGGATCCACCCTGCACGAGATTCCGCCCAACGGACAGGGACTGGCGGCGCTCGTCGCCCTCGGCGTCCTGCGGCATTTCGACCTCGGCGACCTCGACCCCGACTGCCCGGACGTCCAGCATCTGCAGATCGAAGCGGTGAAACTCGGCTTCGCCGATGCGCATCGACACGTCGCCGACCCGAGATTCGTCGATCGCTCGCCCGCCGAGTTGCTTGATGCGGATCGGCTCCGCGAACTCGCGTCGCGAATCGATCCCGCCAAGGCTCAGACGTTCGATGCGGGCATCCCGAAGCCCGGAGGCACGATCCTGCTGTGCGCGGCCGATCGTGAGGGCCGATGCGTGTCGCTCATCCAGAGCAACTACACCGGCTTCGGCAGCGGCGTCGTCATTCCGGGCTGGGGCATCGCGATGCAGAACCGCGGCGCGTGCTTCCACCTTGCGGACGGGCATCCCAACCGGATCGCGCCCGACAAGCGGCCGTACCACACGATCATTCCGGCGCTTGCGACCCCGACCGATCCGACCGCATCCCCGGCCACCGGACTGATGGCGTTCGGCGTCATGGGCGGCTTCATGCAGCCGCAGGGCCACGTGCAGGTGCTCGGTCGCGTCGTCGATCACGGCCAGAACCCGCAGGCGGCGCTCGACGCGCCGCGGTTCCAGTGGTCGAGCGGCAACACCGTCATGATCGAACCCGGATTCGACGAGTCGCTGTACGGCGAACTGGAAGCCCGCGGTCATCGACTCAAGCGCGCCGACCGTCGCAGCGTGAGCTTCGGACGCGGTCAGGCGATCCACGCGCTCGACGACGGCTGGTGCGCAGGCAGTGACTCCCGGGCCGATGGTCAGGCGGTCGGACGCTGAACCGCATCATCCGCGTCGTCGCACGACCAGACGATCAACTCCGAGGGACCGCCCGCGAGATCGCGGGGTGGCGGGTCGGCCTCGAATTCATCGCGGGTGAGCAGTTCCAGCGGCGCCTCGACCGCGTGCTCGAGTTCGATCGTGAGATCGATCCACCCATCGAGATCATCATCGAGCCGCACGTCCGCGCGGATCGCATCGACGAGGACCTCGGCGACCTCCCTGTCGGGGTCGAAGTCGGCACACGCCGCGGTGCCGACGAGCGAGAGCCTTCGAACGCCGTGACGACGACAGATCTCTCCGATCGCGGATCGCTGCGCCGCCGAGATGAATCCGATCACGCCCGCGTCCCGGACCGGCCGGCCGACCTCGACCGATCCGGCGTCCGCCGTTTCGTCGCCGTCGCGTCTGCCGGAACACCACGCCGGCCTCGCGCTCGCCCCGGAACCGAGCGTGAGGCGCGGCGTGTGTTCCCCTGAGTCGGCACCGGAGGTCGATCCACCGCGTCCGTGCGGTCCGCCCGAACCGCTCGTTCCTGCATCACCGCCGAGGCCCCGTTCCTCCGGGATCCGAAGTTCCCTCGGGCAAGCCTCACGTCGCACCGTGCGCTCCTGCGTGCTTCGCATGTCATGACTCCATGGCCGCGGCCCTCGACGGCGATGCCGAGGGTACGCCCTCCATGGAGGCGATCCGGAAGTGACGACTTTTTTCGGGCGGATTCCTCGGCCGTGCGATCGACGATCTCGATCAGCGGATTCGAGGCATCACTTCCACGCGGCGATCAGCAGCCCGAGATCCGCGCCGGTCACGATGCCGTCGCCGTTGAGGTCGCCGCGACCGGGTTGATCCCAGTTGGCGACGAGCAGGCCGAGGTCACCGCCATCCACCACGCCGTTGCCGTCGAGATCGGGCGTCTGGAACTCGACCTGCACGACATCGGTGTCGATGGCGCCGTCACCCCAGACGTCGTTCCAACGGGTCGCATCGTCCCGCAGATACAGAAGCAGGAACTCCGCAAGTTCACGGTGCACGATGTCGAGCTGCGTGGCTCGGGAGATCGCGCCCGAGTCGCAGAAGAGGATCGAACTGTCGATGAACCCGCAGTGGAAGCCGCCGAGGATGGTGACGTCCTGCTTCGGACCGGCGAGGTTGTCGTACATGCCGGTCGTCGAAGCAGGCGGAACGATCGTGTCGTCGTCGCCCACGATGAGCCGCGTCGCGCATCGCACGCTGCCGGCGGCGGCGATCGAGGACGGATTGGTGTCCGCCGCCGCGAGCACCGCGACCGCATCGGTGCGGACGTCGCCGGCGGCCGCGAGCATGGCCGCACCGCCACCCATCGAATGACCGAGCAGTCCACGCTCGCTGCCGTCGATCGCGCCGACCCAGAACGAGTCCTTGCGGGCGGCCTCGGCGGTCAGCCAGTCGAGGCTCGCGTTGAGATCGTCGGCGAGGGCCTGATGACTCGGAAACAGCCCGCCCTGCGTGGTCGGCAGGATCGTGACGAGACCCCAGGAGGCGAGGTGCGCGCCCGTCGATCGGTAGCGGTCGACCGGACAGAGGAAACCGTGACCGAACGCGGCGATCGGGTGCGGGCCGCCGGTCCGATCGACCGCCGAGCCGGGCGCCGCGTCGACCGCGGGGTAGTGCACCTCGGCGGCGAAGGTCGATCCGTTCGCGCGGACGACGGTCACCGTGGTCCGCGCCGCGGTCCATGGCCCGGGGCCGGAGACGTCACCGGGGCGGCCGAAGACCGGTGACGCGACCGCCGAAACGGTGACTGCGACGGCGAGCATCTGAAGTACGAGCGCAAGGAGCATGGAGGTGCGGGTCATGAGTCTGAGATCCTTCGCCATCGGGACCGGCGGGCCCGATGCCACCCTTCCAATGACTCAAGGGGCAACGGCACACGCCGAAACGACACACGCGACGCCCCCACGGCGTCGCGTGCATCGGTTGTTCGCATCGATCCGGTTCGCGATTCAGGCGCGACGCCGACGTCGGCCCAGCCCGGCGACGCCGAAGAGGCCAAGGGCGCCCGGGGCCGGGATGTACGAGATCGACCAGGTCATGTCGACCGACTCGGGGGTGAAGCCGCCACCGCCGTTGAAGTTCGCGACCGACACGAGTCCGACGCCCGAGGCGGACCAGCCATCCCACGCCGAGCCGAAGCCCTCGAAGGTGATGTCCCCGGAGATGGTCGAACCACCGCCGAGATCGGCGTACATCGTGAACGACCCGTCGAGCGCATCGACGTCAAGGGTGGTCGAGAGGTTCGTGTACGAGAGCGGGAAGGGGCTGTCCGACTCCCAGTCTCCCGACTTGCTCTGGAAGAAGAGGACGGTGCCTCCGTCCGTCTCCACGGCATCGAAGATGCTCGAGAACGTGACGTCGCCAAAGGTGGCGGAGTCCATCGAGATCGAGAAGGTGACGGGGATCGTGTCCAGACCGGCCATGGCGGTCGAGCCGCCGGCGGCGATCAGGAGAGTCGAGAGCGCGAGGGAGTGCGTGCGCGTCATGTCGATGCCTTGTCTGCGGACGTGGGAGTGATCCTTCGACGAGGGAGACGTCGGCGGATCGGTGGGAGCGAGGTGGCCGAGCGGGAAACTCGAACCGAGGGAACTCACGAGGCACGGGAATACCTCGAACCATTTCAGGATAACTGGGGATCGCGAAAGTCCAGTTGAAATTCCTCAGATTGGCTTGACTTCACCAGAATCGAGCCCTGCAGCCCTCCGGCTTGGGGGCACACTGGGGAAAACCTTATAAATGTCTGATAATATCTTTCCAGCAATGCTCCCTCCGCCCTCGCGCCGTGGTCCAGGCCGAACCCCGACCCTTCATCCCGCGGCAGGATCCGCGCCACGTCGACTGGTACACTTCGAAACCGCATCTCCAACCGGACGAGCGACCTCGAATCCGGGGGTCGGATCGCCCCGGCTCCACCGATTCGAACCCGATGCGGACTCGACCGCCGGCCGCCCGACGGCCTCCCCTCGACCTTGCTCGGGGTCCGGGACCGTCCCGACCCTGCTCGAGGTCCGAGCCTCGACATCGGTCCGTCCCACGAGACGACCACCCCACCCCCGACCTTCGGACTCAGGACGCTTCAGTCATGCCGATCACCACCGCCTTCACCACCGAGATCAAGCGGGTCTCGATCCTCGATGAGCATGGACAGTTCGACGAGTCGCTCGGCAAGGACCTCATCCCCGACGCCGACCTGGTCCGGCTCTACGAGGACATGGCGCTCTGCCGCAAGCTCGACGAGGTGGCCTTCAAGTTGCAGCGGTCCGGCCGCATGGGCACCTACCCGCAGAACATGGG
>CAYZSH010000184.1:4507-5877 GCA_964481025.1 uncultured Isosphaeraceae bacterium | reverse complement strand
AGTGAGAAGTAGTGGACAGGCACCGACCCCGACGGTAGCCTCAGTCGGGAGCGACGGGAGGTCTCTTCCTCTTGCCCGGATCAGCCTATGGTCGACATTCCCCAAGCCGCAGATTCCCCTCCGTCTTCGCTTTCGCCGTCGGGAGCGGACATCGACCCGGCGCCCGCAAGCAGTCTTGGCCTCATCGGTCTCCTGCTCTCGATCCTGGGGGTCGTGTCATGCGGCTTCCTGCTGTTCTCCCTCCCCGGACTGATCGTCTCGATCATCGCCACCCGGAGAGGTCGCTCCGCGAAGGCGAAGGCCGGGGTCGTCCTCGGCGGCATCGGGGTGGTCGAGTTCGTCGTGGTGGTATTTCTCCTGATGCAGCCGGACCTTGCAGCGGCGCAGCACGCCGCCCGGGTCAAGACGGACGCGGATCAAATAATGCGGATCCACGAGGCCATGATGCTCTTTTCGGAAAATGATCGCGACGGATACCTGCCCAAACCCGGTCGCATCAACCGATTTACCCATCCCGAATCGCCTCATCATGAGGACCCGTGGGGCAATCAGTACCGGATCGAGCACAGAACTGACGGCGCCGACGGGACCGGTGGGTTCGTGGTGAAGAGCGACGGACCGGACGGCATCCCGAACACCGAAGACGATCAGGTTCATCCGCCGGGATGAGCGATTCCCAGGCCCCGTCATCTCGATCATCGTCATCGCCGCAGCCTTCGAGCCTGGCCGCTTCTTGTGCGGGCTTCCTGCTTTTCGCGGGGAGCATCTCCTGCCGATAAGCCTGGAGACATGCCTGAGGGAAAGTACGGGACAGGCACGGAAAAGTACGGGCGGGGAAAAGTACGGGACAGGCACGAACACGAACACGCTTGTCTCGCGACTAAGGCGTCTCGCTGCTCCTGCACGTGTCGAGTGTCTGGTACGGCCGAAGTGAAGCCACCGACGCTCAAGAGCTGAGGTCGGTGGGCGTGGGTTCCGGTTGTGAAGGTGGGACGGTGCGGAGTGCGGAGGGGGGGCAGACTGACGGTAGCGGTCAGGTCGTCTGGGGAACGGCGATCAGGTCGATGACCCAGCGGCAGCCGCGACGAGCGGCCTCGGCTCGACGCGAGGCTTCGGTGCCGATCACTGTGCCGCGGGCGTTCGAAATGCCGTCCTTGAGTATCCGAGCCCAACGACGGGTGGTGAGGCCAATTCGATCGAGGATCGGGGGAAGGTTGCGAGGAATCGAGGCTTTGCCGGGCCGTAGGGAGCGACCGACGCCATCCACAAGTTCCACGTAGGCGTCCTCGGGTTCGAGCGGCGGAGGCTCAAGTCGAATGGACGTTCGGCGAGCGACCCCGGTGAGGGCGGCTACTCGTTCGGAGATGGAC
>CAYZSH010000184.1:0-4407 GCA_964481025.1 uncultured Isosphaeraceae bacterium | reverse complement strand
CGCACGGCGTTGAGATCCACATAGATCGCGACTGCTAGAAGCGCGATCTCGTCCAGGACTCTGATGGATCGAAATCGCTGATCCCAGAAGGCACCCTTGACGCCATCCTCGAGATTTGCCCGGCGCGAGATTGGAGTCTTGAGTTCGCGCATGAACCAGCTCAGACTTGAGAGTCGTTGGCGAGCCATCGCAAGTCGTTCAGGGCTCGAGGTGATCGCCTTGACTTCCCGCTCTGCGTGGCCGCCCGTGCAGGGATCGCCCTTCTGGCATCGCTTGCGGCGCCCGGGGAACAATCGGCAGTACCGCTCCGCGACTTCTGAGTCCGACCACGAAGCGACCCGGTCGGGCCGAATGGTCACGATCAAGTGCAGGTGGTTCGAGAGGATGTTCCACGCCACGACGTCGATTGCCATCGAAGTCTGGAGCTCCGCGATCCGTCGTTCGATCCAGTCACGGCGATGCTCAAGCCCCCGGCCAAGGAGGCGTTCCTGGCGTACGCAGCGACTGATGCAGTGATAGGTGCCGACTTCTCGCTCGTCGACGATCTGGCTTCTGGGGGTGGGCATGTCGATGTGACCTCCTGCTCGGGCCCGTTGGCCACAAGGTAGAGGTCAAATCTGACGACTCCGAAATCAGTGCGTTAGTTCGGGTCGATCCGTGCCTGTCCCGTATTCGATGGCTGAGTTCGTGCCTGTCCAATACTCAGGGCGAATGCTGTGTGCATCGTCGTCAGTCGGTGCCTGTCCAATACTCGGTGAGCCCACCTAAGAAAAGCACGACGCCGTCCCGGAGATCGGGACGGCGTCGTGAGATGGACAAGGCGTCGGTCGTCGGTCGTCGATCAGTTGCGACGGCGACGTCCGGCGAGACCCGCGAGGCCGAGCATCGCGAGGGCACCCGGAGCCGGGACGATCGACCACTGGCCGATGTTGCCGGGGTCCAGCGGGCCACCGATGTCGTCGGCGGTGTCGGCGTTGAACCAGAGCTCGCCGGTGCCGCCGTTGTTCGCGAGGAGCGCGGCGTAGACAGCCTCGGTCAGCGTGAAGACCGCGGAACCCGAGAGGGCCTGCTGGCCGGCAGTGACGGTCAGCGGGTTCGGGTCGTCCGTCCAGGACCAGAAGTTGAGACCGGTGTCGGCGCCCGAGCCACCGCGGTAGATCGAGAGACCGCCGTCGGAGGTGTTGCCGAAGGTCGTGAAGTCACCGGCGCCGGGGTTGGCGCTGATTGCGGCGACGGCGCCCGCCGCGAAGAAGTTCTGGAGGTAGATGCCGTTGGTGTCGCTGCCAACGGAAGTGACGGCGCTGAGGCCGTTGGTGGCGGTGACGGTCATCTGGTTCTCGACGGTGAGGTCGATCAGGAGGAGGACTTCGGCGCCCGCGGCACCGGTGATGGTCGCCACGACTGCAGCGACACCCATGGTCTTGATTCCGTTCATCTCTGACGTGCTCCTTGGAGGGGGAACGTGTGAAGGATCTGTCGTGGCCGATCACGCATCGAGCGCACGAAACAGACGGGCTGAAACAGCCCCCTTCACAAGTGCTCACTAGATACCCCGGGCTGGGGGCGGATGCAACGAATCCCTGAACACAACCGCAAAAATGACGCGGACCGACGACCGGGATTCCAGCTCAACGCCATGCATGTCAAGAATTATAGGACCTATTATGACGCTCCCGACCCATCCTGCGCGAGCGAGTTCGTAGACTCCCCGGCCATGTTCTGCCGCGGCTGCGACTACAACCTCGTCGGCGTCGCCGCTCGGCGGTGCCCCGAGTGCGGTCGTAACTTCGATCCGAGCGATGCCGCGACATTCGCCGACGTCCCCGGCCAGCTCGCCAACGGGCCCCGTCGTGCCATCCTGGCGGCCTGCGGACTCGGCATCCTACTCCCGGTCCTCGCGGTTCTTCAGTCGGATCCGCCCTTCCTCATCATGCTCGTCGCCGCCGGACCGGGGCTGCTCGCGGCCATCACGGTCCTTGCCGGCATGACGCTGTGGCCCGCCCGCAGCTCGAGACTGCTCATCGGCCTTGCCGTACTGCCGGCAGCGATCGTTCTTATGCTCATGGGGAGTCTGGCGGTCCACATGCGAGTCGCACTCGGTGGCTGGCCCGCGAGCATCGGAACGCGTGGATTCCCGGCATCGCTTCGATGGCATGCGACACTGGCGATGGAAGGCTGGAGCGTCGTGCTCCTGGCAACGGTCTTTCTCTGGCCGGTGGCGGTGTTGCTCTGCGGGGCAGTGCCCTCTTGGCGACGATTCGTCCTGCCGCTTGGTCTCTTTGCGGTCGCTCACGCGATCTGCTTCGGTCTGATCTTTCTCGCGCCCAAGGGCTTCGTCATCTGGTTGATGGACTGAACTCACGCACGCCGCTCACCACGTTTCGATCGGACTTGAGCCTTGGACGATCTCGATCTCCTCGTCGATCTGCATCTTCGGAATGACCGTCAGGCGCCCGGAAGCGAGGGCTCCACCCGGCTCGCGGTCGAGATGGCGTGCCTCGACCGCTCGCGAGAGCTCCGCATCGCAGACCTCGGATGCGGTACCGGCGCGTCGACTCTGACCCTCGCCGACGCGCTGCCGCAGGCGAGGATCGTGGCGTTGGACATGCTTCCAGCGTTCATCGATCGGCTTCAGGTTCGTGCGGTTTCGGCCGGGGTTGATGACCGAATCACATCGATCGCCGGGGACATGGCCGGCCTCCCGTTCGACGACGCCGAGTTCGACGTCATCTGGTCGGAAGGGGCCATCTACAACATCGGGTTCGAGGACGGTGCCCGTGCGTGGCGGCGACACCTTCGTGCCGACGGCGTGCTGGTCGTCTCGGAACTGACGTGGACGACGCCGGCACGGCCGCGGGAGATCGAGGATCACTGGAACACGGAGTACCCCGGCATCGGCACGGTGCGGGACAACCTTCAGCGGCTGGAGCGGGCGGGGTACCAGCCGACGGCGTTCTTCCTTCTTCCCGATCACTGCTGGACCGACCACTATCACGGTCCGTTGGCAGCGGGGCTGAGCGACTTCATCGCTCGGCACGAATCGGTCGGCCGCGGGGAGGCGGCCCATCGACTGGCCGCTGCGGAGATCGCGGAAGCCGAGCTTCGGCGACGCTTCGGACAGTGGTACGGGTACGCGTTCTACATCGCTCGCGTGACGGATTGACCGGGGCACGCTGCGATGCCGGAGGTCGGCCGGTGTTCACGAGCTGGACGTCGACAGTTCGCGCAGTTCCACGGCTGGCGCCGACTCGATCTCCTCGATGATCCCGGGAATGTCGATCTTCTCGAGTCGCTTGGGCTCCCACTTGCGATCGATGAGTTCCCCTTGCAAGGCAAGAAGGCGAGGCACGAGCGGTTTCGCTGCGCCGCCGTACTGTCGCAGTGCCTCGAGGCACGGTTCGATGCGGTTGCCCATGCCCCAGCGATCGGGATCGATGAGGTCGAGACAGAGCGGCAGACCTTCGGCGATGCGGTGTCCGGCGAGGATCTCGAGTCCGGCCAGCCGGATGCCGTCTGCGAACATGATGCCGCTCGGCGCCGGCTCGACCACGGCCTGAAGCACGAGCGGAAGAAGCGGCTCGATCTCGTCGTACGAGAGGTGCTTGTAGACCGAGCCGATGGTGCCCCGGGCTCGGCCGTCCTCGTTGCGAAGTCCGGCTTCGACGGCGGCTGCCAGCGATGTCCGGTCGACGCCGTCGAGTGATCGTCCGAGCATGCCGTCGCGGCGATCGAAGAGCGAGAAGCAGAGGTATCGCTGCTCCATGCCGCGGACATCGTCATCGTCGTCCGTCGCGGCGGCGAGGCGGGCGAGCAGCGTGGGCACGAGCGGCATCGCTTCGGGACCGATCGCCGCGATCGCTTCGGCGGCCTTCACGCGAAGCCAGAGATCGTCCGACTCGAACACGTCCTGAAGCCCGGGCAGGAGTGGCGCGGCGTCCTTCTTCAGATGGATCGCGGCCTGGCATGCCCCGAGCGGGGCGTAGGGATCGTCGCGATCAAGCAGACGCTGCAGCGCCGCGATCGATGGGTTTCCGCGGCGGGCGAGTTCGATGGCGGATCGCTCCCGAACCACGGGCGACCAGCTCTCGAGTCCGGCGAGGATCTCGCGATCGGACCGTTCTTCGTACGCCGCGAGCTTGGTGCGAGGGCTCCAGCCGCGACCATCGTCGACGAGCGACGTCGCCGTGCGGCGGTCGATCTGTGGAATGCGATCCTCGCCGCGTCCGCTGAGGTGCAGGCGACCGAGGGCCTGGGCGTAGGCCAGCAGGTAGGTGCCGTTCGCGTCCCACATGCGGTAGCTGTCGTACTTCGGCTCTGCCGGCCCTTGATGCGTGAACGTGCCGTCCCAGCGGCGGGCGAGATCGAAGGACCAACCGAATTCGTCGAGCCAGGAACCGGTTGCGTTGG
>CAYZSH010000183.1:0-5890 GCA_964481025.1 uncultured Isosphaeraceae bacterium | reverse complement strand
AGACGAACGCGGTAGCGAGCTTGTTCATGGGATTCCGAATCTCCGAGTGCGACGCCTCCATCGGCGTCTAAGGTGGTCGTTGGAAGGCCGACTGGTCGGCCGATCGATCGAAAGGGGATGCGAGGTCCGATCACGGGCCCCGCGGAAGGTCAGTGGGCGTGAGCGAGTTCGTGCGCCACCTCTTCGGCGGCGTGATCCTCGTGCTCGTGCTCCTCGTGGCTCATGAGGCTGAGGAAGACGGCGGTCAGGAACATGAAGACGAACGCCTGGAGGAAGGCGACGAAGAGTTCGAGGAAGGTCAGCGCGACGGCGAAGGCGCCGGTCGCGAAGGTGACACCGAACCAGGCCGCTCCCTGCAGTCCCATCAGGGTCGGGAGCATCAGGACGGTGGCGAGCAGGATGTGGCCGCCCATCATGTTCGCGAAGAGACGAATCGCGAGCGCGACTGGCTTGATGAAGACGCCCGCGAGTTCCACGGCGAAGACGACCGGGATGACCGGGTAGACGATCTTCGAACTCTTGAAGAGACCGCAGGTGAGGTGGTCGAGCCAGCCGATGATGCCCAGCTCGCGGAACGAGTGGATCTGAATCGCGAGGAACGCACAGAACGCGAAGGCGAGCGTGACGTTGATGTTCGCGGTCGAGGTTCCGCCCAGCCAGAACAGCTTGTGGCCGTCGGCTCCGTGCGAGTACAGGCCGAGGACGTCCTGGAGATCCTGCAGCGGCACGAGTCCGTAGAGGTTGATCACCAGGATGAAGAAGAACATGCTCAGCAGGAACGGCAGCCAGCGTCGGGTCTGCTTCTCGCCGAGGATCGGTTCGATCATCTGATCGCGAAGGCCGATGACCAGCACTTCGACGACCTGGGCGATGCGTCCCTTGGTCACGAATCGCTCGTTGCCCATCGACTCGGGACCGGTCGCGATCCGACTGGCGGCGAGCGCCATTGCGGCGAGAAGCGTGACCGCGGAGATCACGAGCATGACGGCGTGGATGGTGAGACCGAACTCACCGACCCACTGCATCTCCGACCACACATGACCGTGATCGAGCACGTGACCGAGCGGCGAGTCGGCGGCGAGCAGGATCGAAGGCAACGGAGAGCTCCGAGGAAGTCGATGAGGGCGTGGCGAGCAGGCTCGCCGTGGTTTCAATGACGATCGGAGACTGATCCCGAGTCGTCGGAACCGTCAGCAGTCGCGTCGTCTGGATCACTCGACCCGGGGGCGGCCGCCTCCTCTTCCGCGAGCTGCCTGAGCATCGCGGTGGCGATGATCGGAACCTCGATCGCCAGCAGAAGGAGCGTCGCCCCGGCGAGACCGATCACAAGCGGTCGCTCCGGCGGACGGGCCGCGAAATATAGCAGAATCCCCAACCCGGGAACCGCCAGGATCCGGAGCACGGTGGACGCCATCCAGAGGGGGGCGAGGTCCCCCGATCGCCGCGGCTTCCAGGGCACCATGACCAGCAGTCCAAGCCCGCCGACCACCACGCCGAGGACCGCCGAGAGCACCCCCCAACGCAGAGTCTCGGGCTCGATCGGGCGAATCCGGGCGACGACGAACCAGCCTCCGATGGCCACACACGCCGCCACCGCCCACCCCGCAGCCAGCAGCCGCCCGGGCAGGGCGTACAGCGGCTCGCCAGAGCGGTCGGCCGGAGGGGGGAGGAGATCGGAGGGAATGCGCACCATCTACTTGTCCTCGCTGGACTTGGATGAATCGGCGGTGTCTTCCGCCGCACGGCCGTCCCGCGATCGTCGGGTCGCCGCCTCGAGTTGCCGATTCAGCTTCAGGCCGCCCCGGATCAACTGACTGAACCCACTCGCCATGCCGAACAGCGCGCCGCCCACGATCCAGCCGTCGGACTCGGGCCATCCCCACTGGACGACGAGAAGCTTCAACCCCCAACCGATCGCCACCCCACCAAGGACGTAGGAGACGGTCTCGATGCCGAGACCGGCCATCCGCCAGCCGATGCGGGTCGCCTCATCCTCGCGACCCCGCCGCGCGGCGCGGGCGGCTCGCTTCCGCGACTTCTCGGATGGGGTGCCGGTGAGCATCCGCGGAATCTACTCCGCGGGCGTTCGGACCACCGCGGCAAGACCGAACCGCGTCTCCGGATCGCGAACCCTCTACACTCCGCGTCCCATGGCGATCCACGACGACGACATCATCGACGTGACCCCGAAGCGGCTCAACACCGCCGAGCGGCTGTTCCTCCCCGAGATCTTCCGAGGCCTCGGCACGACCCTCCGGCACGCGTTCCAGAACGTGGGTCGCGACGGCAAGAACAAGGACACCCTCTGGGTGGTCCAGTACCCCGAGGAGAAGCGCGACGACCGCCCCGTCGAGGAGGGCGGCCAGTTCCGCGACTACTTCCGCGGCGTGCATCGCCTGAACAAGGACGACGACGGCCGCGTCCGCTGCGTGGCGTGCTTCATGTGCGCGACCGCGTGCCCGGCGAACTGCATCCACATCGTCGCCGACGAGAGTCCGTGGGACGATCGCGAGAAGTACCCGAAGCAGTTCGACATCGACGAGCTTCGCTGCATCTACTGCGGCATGTGCGAAGAGGCGTGCCCCTGCGACGCCATCGAACTCACGCCGCACTACGAGATCACCGGCCTCACCCGCAACGAGCTCATCTTCGACAAGACGAAGCTCCTGCAGGTGTACGACGAGACGATCGACGAAAAGCCGATGTGACCCCGGGGGTTCTTGAGCGCTGCGGCAGACCCGCAAGGGGTCTGCCTCGCTTTCCAGATCACGGTCGGCGCGGCGGCGACCGCTCGGCTTCGGCCTCGCGATCGCGGGCCGCGCACGGACGGATTCCGATACTGGGGTTGAGTCGGCTGACGCGTCGCGAAGATCCCACCGCGTGATCGCGCAGTCACCTGCTCACCTGCTCTCCTGATCTCGCCTAAGGCGCCCCGCTCAGTCGCTCTCGGAAGAACCGAGCCGCGTCTCTTTTGCCGGCCCGCCCTGCAGCCACCGCCACCGTGAGCTCGACAAGCCCTGCCTGATCAGGGGCGACCTCGATGCCATTCATGTCGAGGAAGACCACCGCGGTCGCCGCGCCGATCCGCTTGTTGCCGTCGAGGAACGGGTGGTTGCGGACCAGATGGAAGAGATAGGCGGCGGCCATGTCCGGAAGCCGCGGATGCAACCACCTCCCCTCGAACATGGCGCGAGGTTGTTCGATCGCGGACAGGAGCAGGCCTGCATCTCGAACACCCACGGTGCCACCGTAGACCCGCGCCAGTCGAAGATGAAGTTCGAGCACCTGATCGAGGGACAGGAATACCGGTCCGCTCATCGCCGCCGGTCCCGGCGGTCAGTCAGTCGACGAGTCTCCCCATCGTGTCGCCGAAGCGGGCGTGGAGTCGGTCCACGGCATCCTCGAAGGCTCGACCATCCGCCGAGTCGCGAACCGGTGACAACAGAATCGAGCGACCATCCGAGGTCAGTTCCAAGGGTGTCCCCGGCGTGATCCGAAGCAGGTCGAGAATCGGCTTGTCGATGATGACCGCGTAGCTGTTCCCGTGCTTGATGAGATTCTTGACCATGAGCGACCTCCTCTCGGAAGACTACCGTATACACATTGTAATTCCAGAAGCCCCTCGCTGGAACCCGCGATCTGCGGTTCCCGGACCATGACAACCTACCGCCTCCCGGAAGGCATTCCGGAACCCGTTGCCGAAAGTCATGGCCGACTGCGTGTGTCCGACGTCGATTGCGGGCCGCGCACGAACGGATTCGAACGCTGGAATTGAGTCGGCTTGGGCGGGGTCTCGTCCGACCGCGTGACCACGCAGTCTCCTGCTCCCCTGCTCTCCTGATCACCTGATCTCGCCGAAGGCGTCAGGTCCGCGTCCAGAACCGCGGGGTCAGCAGTGCCAGCACCACGAAGAGCTCCAGGCGCCCGAGCAGCATGAGGCCCGAGAGCGTGAACTTGCTGCCCGCGGTCATCCATTCGTAGTTGTCGTCGCTGCCGACGCGGCCGAGTCCGGGGCCGACGTTCGCGATCGCGCTCGCCGCGGCACTCATCGCGGTGGTGAGGTCGATGCCGTCGCTGCCCTCGAAGATCTTCAGGAGCCCCGCGCCGATGCCGACGAGCGAGAGCGTGAAGAGAACGAAGACGATGGCGGCGCTTCTTACCTCGGGCGAGATCATCGATCGACCGACCTTGAGGGGCCGCACGACGTCGGGACGGAACTCGCGTTCGATCTCGAGCAGCATGAGTCGGCCCGCGATCCAGACGCGGATGATCTTCATGCCGCCCGCGGTCGACCCCGCCATGCCGCCGACCAGAATGATCGCCATCAGACAGACCAGCGCGAGCCCCGGCCACTCCTCGAAGACGCCGGTGCCGTAGCCGGTGGTGGTCAGGATGCTGACGGTCGTGAAGACCGAGTAGCGGAACGACTCGGCCAGCGTGGCCGGTTGCTCGCCGCCGCCGATCACCGCGATCGCGAAGCCGTCCTGCGACATGCCCGCGATCCAGAGCGTCAACGTGCAGGCCGTGGTGATCACTGCGGTGATCGCGAGATAGAGCCGCAGCTCCGGGCTTCGCCAGATCGACTGGAATCGCCGGCGGACCGCGAGGTAGTAGAGCGAGAAGCCGACGCCGCTCAACAGCATGAACACGGTGACGACCATCTCGATCGCCACCGAATCGAACGCCGCGATGCTGGCGTTCCGCGTCGAGAAACCACCCGTGCTCACGGTCGTGAACGAATGACAGATCGACTCGAAGGGCGACATGCCGCAGAGCATGAGCAACAGGAATTCCGCGATCGTCAGACCAAGGTAGACCGCCCAGAGCGTGCGGGCGGTCTCCTGCGCGTGAGGACGCAGACCTTCGGGAGTCGGGCCGGTCGATTCGGTGAGGAACATCCGCTTGCCGCCGGTGCCGAGCGATGGAAGCACCGCCACGAAGAGCACCACGACGCCGAGTCCGCCGATCCACTGGATCGTCGATCGCCAGAGCAGGATGCTCGCGGGCAACGACTCGACATCGGGAATGATCGTCGCGCCGCAGGTGGTCAGGCCGCTCATCGCCTCGAAGAACGGATTCGCGAAGCCGTCGAGCAGTCGTGCCTCGGGACCCGTGCAGAACGCGGACCAGCAGCGGAAAGGCACCGCGGCCATCACCGCTCCGACCACCCAGGTCAGCACCACGAGCAGGCACGCCTCGCGACGTCGTATCTCGCGCGGGGCCGCCCGATTCGACACCGACGCCAACGCGCCGATTCCGAACGCGGAGCCCGCCGCCGCCAGAAAGGCCCACACCGCCGGCTGTTCGAGCGGGTCGCCCCACCACCAGTGCAGCGCCGCCACCACCGCATGGATGCCGAGCAACGCCGACATGACCATCAGGAAGCGCCCGAGCTGACGCACCACGATCGGGAAGTTCATGCGACCGGCGCTCCCGATCGTCGCGGGATCGATCGCCGATCAGCGGGCATCGAAGAGCTCCGCGAGCCGCGCCTCGTGCATGGTGCGACCGAGCACGAGAACCTCGTCGCCGATCGCGAGTTCGTCATCGGCGTGCGGAACGCGGGTCGCGTCGCCTCGCTGCACGGCGATGAGCGCCCAGTCCGGCGTCAGCTTGACCGTCCGCAACCGCTTGCCGACGAGTTCGGTGTGGGGACCGACCCGGACCCGGAAGACCGACACGCTGCCGTCGGAGAGGGTCGCGATCGTCCGCACCGGCCGATTGTCGAGCGCTTCCTCGATCTGGCGGGCGGCGACCGTCCGCGGGCTGTACGCCCGATCCAGTCCGATCGCGTAGACCGAGTCGAGATACGTCGACCGCTGCACCACCACGGTCACGGTGTCGACGCCCCGCAGCTTCGCGAGCACGCCGCCGATGATGTTCGCCTCGT
>CAYZSH010000182.1:0-5956 GCA_964481025.1 uncultured Isosphaeraceae bacterium | reverse complement strand
CGCTCAAGGGCGCCATCGACACCCTGCAGGGTCTCAAGGAGAACGTCCTCCTCGGCCACCTCATCCCCGCCGGCACCGGCTTCAGCGAGTACACCGTGATGCGGGTCCGCAAGCTCGTCGCCGAGCCGGAGATCGATGCCGCCGAGGAGTTCGCGATGCGTCAGGAGGCCGCGATGGCCGCCGAGGCGATGGGTGCCGAACGCCGTGACGCGGTGGTCGAGGTGCTCACCCCCGAGAAGCTGCAGGAGACTCAGGCGGTCGGCGAAGACGCCTGACCGGCGACAGTCCATCTCTCGACCTGAACATCAGCCCCCGCGAGCGCCGCTCGCGGGGGCTGTCTTTCGATTCCGATCGCGACGCTCGAATCCGGGCTAGTGCGACAGCACGCGATGCAGCAACGCCCGCCACTCCCCGTACGCGTACGGGATCTCGAAGCGATCGTGGATCGATCGGATCTCGGCGTGCGCTCGCTCGGCAAGTTCGGGGACCAGTTCGCCCACCCGCGGATCGCAGAAGTACACGCGGCACCCGGTCGGCCGCCCTTCGCGGGCGGTGCAGAGTCGGCCGATCTGCCACGGGCAGTCGCCCCGCTCGACCGCGGCAGTGACGTCGGCGGCCGAGATGCCTCGTCCCTCGGCTTCGCAGATCGCGATGCACCTCGCGACCTCCAGGCCGCTTGCGTAGAGCCGATGACCGTGCGCCTCGAACCGACAACAGTGACCGCTGGCGAGGCAGTGCGGACGCATGGCATGAACCGCATCGTCGATCATGACGAGCACCGCATCGATCGCCGCCTCGACCTCGGGGCGCGCCGCGGCGTCGAGCCACGCCCGCACCTCGGCATCGCCGTCGGGCGCGGCATCAGACCCACACGGCTCGTTCACCACGGGGTGTCGCCCGCCTCGCGCTGTTCGTTCAACCTCGCCACGATCTCCTCGACGGTGAACAGCCGCCCCTGCCCCATGCCGGGACACGGCGTGTTCCGCTTCGCCTTCGACCATGCGTTCTCGTTGCGGACGACCTCGGGCCAGAACGGCCAGGTGCGGCACTGCCGCGGACGGGCGTCGTAGACCTTGCAGATCGCCTTGCCGGGGATGGTCTCGCGGTCGAGGAAGACGCAGTCGTGGCCCCAGCCGGTCAGGTGTTCGTTGAGCGACCGATGCCCCTCGATGACGCGGGTGAATCGCACGAGGAACTCGGGATAGTCCATGTCGAGCGTCTTCGCCATGGCGCGGCCTTCGTCGTCGTCGAACCAGACGGCGCCTTCGCCACCGGTGCAGCAGTTGCCACAGCAGGTGCACTCGAACGACAGTCCGCCGGCGAACCACGGCGGCGGCGAGGCGTCGTGCCGTTCATCGTCGTGCGCGTCACTCAAGAGATGCGTCCGCCCGGCGTGCCCCAGCGACCGCCCGCGTCGCGGGGATCATCACCACTGCCCCTGTCCCCCCCGCCGCCGCCCGGACCATCGCCCGGACCTTCACCCTCGCCCCACTGATCGATGCTGATCGAGTGGACCTCGGAGCGTTCGCGTCGCGGCGGAAGGTCGCCGAGTTCGTCGGGTCGCTCGTCGTACGCGACCCGTTCGATCGAGTACATGCGATCGAGCACCCATTCGCCGCTGCCCTCGACCGCGGCCTCGACCAGGTCCTCCGCCTCCTCGAGACTGCGGGCGGTGGCCCAGATGCCGATGTAGGCCCCACCGGCGTGCGACTCGTCGACCGGATCCGCCATCGCGATCGCATGCCAGAGCGTGTGGCCGAGTTCGCGGCCGCCGTCATCGACGTTGGAGTGCGGATCGACGTCGAGCTGCAGCCCCCAGTCGTCCCTTAACTGCAGGAGCAGCTCGTCCAGATCCGGCGAATGCTCGTCCTCGATGACGAGGATCTCCCGCATCTGGAACGGTGGCTGGACCTCGTCGAACGCTTCTTCATCCCACGTCCGACCGACCTGAGTCAGTCCATGCCGCTCGAGGATCGCCTCGACGTCCTCGCGCATGTCGACCTGGCAATGGATGGTGACCGACTTCCACGCATCGAGGAAGACCTCGAGGAACGGCTCCTCCGAGGTGGCTCCGACGCCGATCGAGACCTCCTCCAGCAGGATGGGCTCGAACTCGTCCCAGGTCGCGAGGAAGTCGTCGATGAAGATCGGCTCGGCTGCGATGTAGACGTCTATGGAGCGGTACGCGTCGACCGAGCCGATCTCGACGACGGGCGAGACCTCGCCCGGGAGCAACTCGAAGAGCTCCTGCACGAGATCCCGAAGCCGTTCGTGGCTGATCGCGATCTGGAAGGAGTACGTGTCCGGGGCGTCCTCTTCTCCGGGGACGAACTCGACCACCCAGCCCTGGAGTGGTGGCGGAGCGTCCAGACGCTCGACCCCGAGGGGCAGCGCGTACCCGTCGAGCACCAATCGATCGAGATCATCGCGAAGCCTGAACTCCCGCATTGCGTGGATCATACGGACCCGGGGGCCGCGCCGAGTCCCCTTCCCGGCCGTTCAGTTCCGATATATTCCAAGTCGATGCCCGCGGCGGGCCTCATTCGACACTCGGAGATCCGACGGCATGAGCGAACGCGCCCATTGGGGATCGAGACTCGGCTTCATCCTCGCCGCGGCCGGCTCCGCGGTCGGCCTCGGCAACGTCTGGAAGTTCCCGTACATCACCGGCGTGAACGGTGGCGGCCTGTTCGTCCTGATCTACCTGGTCTGCATCGCCGGGGTCGGCATCCCGATCCTGCTCGCCGAAGTGGTGCTCGGCAAGAGCACCCAGCAATCGACCGTCCCCGCCTTCCGGGCTCTCTCGAAGCCGGCCAGCCCGTGGATGAGTTTCGGCTGGATGGGGGTCGCGGCGGCGTTCATCCTGCTCTCCTACTACGCGGTCATCGCCGGCTGGACGATGCACTACGCGGTGGCGTCGGTCCGGGGGACCTTCGCGGGGATGTCCAACGATGACGTCGCCGGCTACTTCGGCCACGTCGCGACCGATCCGACCATCAACCTCGGCTGGATGCTGGCGTTCATGGTCCTCACGATCGGCGTCGTGGTCGGCGGCGTGAAGGGTGGCATCGAACTCGCGAGCAAGATCATGCTTCCGGCCCTCGGGCTCATCCTCGTCGCCCTCGCGATCCGCGCCGCGACGGTCGGCGAGGGCTTCGACCGGGCGATCGACTTCGTCTTCGGGTTCCACGCCGATCAGCTCCACGCCGGCGGCGTGCTCGAAGCGCTCGGACACTCGTTCTTCACGCTCTCGATCGGCATGGGCGCGATGGTCGCCTACGGCTCGTATCTGCAGCGGCACGACGACGTCGTCCTCACCGGCTTCATCATCGGCGGACTCGACACGCTCATCGCACTCCTCGCCTGCCTCGTGCTTTTCCCCATCACGTTCGCGTCAGGATTCGACCCTGCCGCGGGCCCGGGGCTCGTCTTCCAGAACATGCCGATCGCGTTGATGCAACTGCCCGGCGGCACCGCCTGGACCACGGTGTTCTTCATCCTGCTCTTCTTCGCGGCGCTGACCAGCGCGATCTCGCTTCTGGAGGTGGCGGCGAGCTACTTCATCGACGAACTCCGCTGGTCCCGCCCGGTCGCCGCGATCGGCTGCGGCGTGGCGATCACGGTGCTGGCGATCCCCTCCGCGCTCTCCAACGGCGACGCCCTCGGCGGCCTCTTCAACGGAGGGGTCGCCTCCGTCGCCGGCGCGAACTGGTTCGACACCGCCGACTGGCTCGTCTCGAACATCCTGCTTCCTGTCGGCGGGCTCGGCATCGCGATGTTCATGGGCTGGCGGGTGACCGAACAGGCCCGGTACGAGGGCTTCTCCGAGGGCGCCTCGCTCAAGAACCTCTACATCGGCTGGCTGCTGCTTCTCCGCTGGGTCGCACCCGCGGCGGTCATTCTCGTCTTCCTCAACGCGCTCGGCCTGCTCGACGCGATCCTGCCCGAGTCGTTCCTCCACGGCGTTCCTGCGGATGCCGAAGGAACCGGCGCCGAGGGCTGACCCCCCGATCCCAAGTCCTCGTCTCAAGACGCTCCGGAGCCTCCAGCAATCATGGATGGAACTGAAACCAACTTCATCGACGGCATGAACGCCGTGCTCGACGTCGTCAACGGCGTGATCTGGGCCGACTGGGTCCTCTATGTCGTGCTCGGCGTCGGCGTGCTGTTCACCCTGTGGACCGGCTTCTGCCAGTACCGCGCCCTCGTGCACGGCACCGCGGTGACCGCAGGCCGCTACGACGACAAGGACGACCCGGGCGCCATCAACCACTTCCAGGCGCTCTCGGCGGCCCTCTCGGCGACCGTCGGCCTGGGCAACATCGGCGGCGTCGCGGTGGCGATCGCCCTGGGCGGACCCGGTGCGGTCTTCTGGATGTGGATGGTCGGCCTCGCGGGCATGGCGCTCAAGACCACGAGCGTCACGCTCTCGATGCTCTACCGCAACATGGACGACCCGAGCGAACCGCACGGCGGTCCGATGTACGTCGCCCAGAAGGGCTTCGCCGACTGGGGCCTCGCCCCGATCGGCAAGCTGGTCGGCATCATCTTCTGCATCACGCTGCTGATCTCCGCGATCACCGGTGGCAACATGTTCCAGGCGTGGAACGTCGGCATCCAGACCGAGGAGGCGCTCGGCGTCCCCGCGATCGGCGTCGGCATCATCCTCGCGATCGTGGTGGGTGCGGTCATCATCGGCGGCATCAAGCGGATCGGCCATGTGGCGGGCATCCTCGTGCCGTTCATGTGCGTGCTCTACTTCCTCGCGGGCATCATCGTGCTCGTGATGAACATCGGAGCGATCCCGGGCATCCTCGGCCTCATCCTCACCAGCGCCTTCAGCCCGACCGATGCGGCGGGCGCCTTCATCGGCGGCACCGCGGGCTACGCGTTCCTCTGGGGCATGAAGCGGGCGCTCTTCTCGAGCGAGGCCGGCCAGGGTTCCTCGCCGATCGCGCACAGTGCCGCGAAGACCAAGGAACCCGTCCGCGAGGCGGTGGTCGCCGGTCTCGAACCCTTCATCGACACGATCATCGTGTGCACGCTCACCGCGCTGGTCATCCTCTCGACCGGAGCGTGGGACCGCGGCGGCAAGGGCGAGGCGACCCTCGCGTTCACGCCCGCCTTCACCGAGGCGGAGCCGGAGGGCACCTGGAACGTCGGCACCTGGGGCGATCCGGACCCGGCCGACGACGACCCGACCGAGCATTGGTTCGTGCCGCTTCCCGGCAAGCACAAGGCCGATCGCGAGACCACCGGCAAGGACTGGGTCACAGGCGATTCGATCTTCCTCGTCGCCGAGACCGACGCCCTGAACGATCAGACCGGCGCGAGTCGCGTCAAGGTCGAAGGCATGGTGGATGCGCTCGAGGAAGGTGGCTTCGCGATCATCTTCGAACCGAGCAGCGTGGCCAGCACCACCAAGCCGATCTTCGTCGATGTCGAGGTCTACAAGGACTACCCCGGTGCGACGCTGACCGCCCACGCCTTCGACCGGGCGATTCCCGGGCTCGGCACCTGGATGGTGCTCATCGCGTCGTGGCTGTTCGCGATCTCGACCATGATCTCGTGGAGCTACTACGGCGAGCAGGGCATGATCTTCATGCTCGGCAAGTGGAGCGTGCTTCCCTACAAGCTCGTCTACTGCCTGATGATCATCGTCTCGACGCTGCCGATCATCTCCAGCGACAAGGAACTCGACGCCCTCACATCACTGGGCACCGGCGTCATGCTCTGGGCGAACATCCCGATCATGCTCATCTTCGGCAGCATCGCGATGAAGGCGTACCACGACTACGGCCGTCGCCTGAAGCGTGGGGAGTTCCATCCGCATGCGGCCAGGAACATCGAGGACATGGCGAAGGAGTAGTCGATCCTCGTGCGAGATCCGTCTTCGATTCCCTCCGCCGCGACCGTGGCCGATGCCGCGGTCGCGGCGGTTCGTCTGGAGGCGGAC
>CAYZSH010000181.1:0-5971 GCA_964481025.1 uncultured Isosphaeraceae bacterium | reverse complement strand
CTAAGGGGGGAACGAGAGCTGACGTCGGGCTTCCGAAACCCGCACGTCGACGGTGGGAAACGATGGGAACGCCTCCAAACCGCTCGAAGACCACGACAGAATAGCTGACGGATCGAAAATCCCAAGCCTTGCTGCTCGCATCTTCGGCATTTCTTGCACGACCTGAACGAAGCCTGCGCGGGCGGGAACATCAGGGTCCGAGAACGGACGACGACTTTTTCACGAGTTGGCATCGCCGCTTGACATATTCATGCCCACTGTGCATATTCATGGCATGAACGCGGCCCAACGGCGAGCCATGGTCCTTGAACTCCTGCGACGCGGGCCGGTGGCCACGCAGCAGGATCTCGCGGATCGCCTTGCTGAACTCGGCGTCTCGGCGACCCAGACCACCCTGAGCCGGGATCTGGCCGCGATCGGGGCGGTGAAGTCTCCGCTCGGATACGCCCTTCCCGGCCCGACGCTGGCGGGTGTCGCCACCGCTCCCGACACCACGGACGTCGTCGTTTCCGCGGAGATCGGGGGCACGCTCCTCGTTCTCCGCACGCCCCCCGCCCACGCCCATCCCGTCGCGCAGCGGATCGACGCGATGCGCGACCCGGACGTCCTCGGAACGATCGCGGGCGACGACACGGTGTTCGTCGCCGCCCGAACCGTCGCCGCCGCCCGTCGGCTCGCCGCCGATCTCTTCCCCCCCGCCGCACTTCAACGCGGAGCCTGAAGCCATGCCGACCGTCGCGGTCGTCGGCGCCACCGGCTACGCCGGCGCCGAACTCGTCTCCATCCTCCAACGACACCCCGAGATCGATGCGTCGATCCTGACCGGATCGAGCCGCACCGAGACCGCGGCCGCCGATCTTGCGGATCTGCACCCGCGACTTCGCGGCGCCGAGGCCCTGCCGCTGTCACCGCTCGATCCCGAGGCGATCGTCGCCGCCAGTGTGGACGCCGTTCTGCTGGCGACGCCGCACGAAGCGAGCCTCGAGCTCGCGCCGTGGTTCGTCGATCGCGGCGTGCCGGTCATCGATCTCTCGGCGGCGTTCCGTCTCTCGGATCCCGCGGCCTACCCCGCCCACTACGGCTTCACGCACGACCAGCCTGCCTTGCTCGCGGATGCCGTCTACGGCATCGCGGAGCTCGCGGGTGACGCGATCGCGGCGGCGAACCTCGTCGCGGTGCCCGGCTGCTACCCCACGTCGGTCATCCTGCCGGTGCGACCGCTGGTCGATGCGGGTCTCGTGAACACCTCGGACGTCGTCATCGTCGACTCGACGAGCGGCGTCAGCGGCGCGGGCCGCGCCGCGAAGCCGCACACGTCGTTCTGCGAAGTGAGCCTGCAGGCATACGGCGCGCTGGAGCATCGGCACCAGCCCGAGATGGCCGAGCACGCGGGCGTGCCCGTGATGTTCACGCCCCATCTTGGGGCGTTCGACCGCGGCATCCTCTCCGCCATCCACCTCCGCCTCGCCGACGGCGCCACCGAGGCCGACGCTCGGGCCGTGCTCGAACGGACGTACGCCGATCAACCGTGCGTCCACGTCCTTCCCGCGGGTTCGTGGCCGAGCGTTGGTGCCGTTCGGTTCAGCAACCGATGCGACATCGGACTGCGCGGCGCGCCGTCGCACGGTCGCCTCCTGATCTCCAGTGCGATCGACAACCTCGTCAAGGGTGCGGCCGGTCAGGCCGTGCAGTGCCTGAACCTCCGATGCGGACTTCCCCGCGATCTCGGAGTCATTCCGAACTCGACCGCCACCTCGACCGGAACCGCCCGATGCTGATCGATCCTTCCGATCTCGATCCCCGGCCCGTCGTCGTCAAGATCGGCGGCGCCCTGCTCGACGACGCGACCGCCCGCGGCGCTTTCCTGGATCGACTCGCCGCCGCGACCTCGGCGGGCGCGCGGTTCGTCGTCGTCCACGGCGGCGGCGCGGCAGTCGATCGACATCTCACGCGGATCGGCGCGACGACCGAACGCATCGACGGCATCCGCGTCACCCCGCACTCGCTCATGCCCGAGATCGCGGCGATCCTTGCCGGCGAAGTCGGCACCGGCCTGCTTTCGGATCTTCGTCGCCGCGGCGTGCCGTCGATCGCCCTGCGACTCGGTGACGACGCGGGCATCACGACCTCGATCCTTCCGGTGCCGTTCGATCCCGGCGCGGTCGGCACCGTCACCGGCGGCCGCGCGACGCTGCTCGCCTCGCTGGTCGCGGCGCGGCTGCTGCCGGTGATCTCGTCGATCGGTCTCCTCGCCGACGGCACGCCGGTCAACGTGAACGCCGACGACGCCGCCGCCGGAGTCGCCGCCGCCCTCGACGCCGAAGCACTGCTGCTGCTCACCGACGTCCCCGGCGTGCTTGACGCGGATCGCAGCGTGATCCCGAGTCTCGGCGCCGATGCCATCGAGCGACTCATCGCCGACGGCACGATCTCGGGCGGCATGATTCCCAAGGTGCGCGGCGCCCTCGCCGCTGCCGACGCCGCGGGCTGTCCGGTCGTCATCGGCCACTGGGCCGATCCCGCGGTGCTCGCCGCGCCGCTCGCGGAAGAGACCGTCGCGACCATCGTTCTTCCAACTTCGTCCACCGCCCCCGCACCGTCGATCGAAGTCGGCGACGCCCTGCTGGAGAGCCGTTCATGAGCGTCACCGCCCCGTCCAACGCCTCCGCGCCGTGGTCCGCAGCCCCGAGCGTGCCGAACGACCTGCTCGCGATCAGCGATCTCGACGGCGAGACGATCTCGTCGCTGCTCGACCTCGCCGTCGATCTCAAGTCTCGCCCCGAGGCGTATCGCACCGCGCTCGCGGGCAAGAGTGTGGCGCTGCTGTTCGAGAAGCCATCGCTGCGGACCCGCGCGAGCCTCGAGGTCGGGCTGCATCGACTCGGCGCCCAGCCCGTCGTCTTCGACATGCAGGATTCCCCGATCGGCGCCCGCGAGAGCACGCATGATCTCGGTCGCAACCTCGAGCGATGGTTCCATGCGGTCGCGGCCCGGGTGCACGGTCACTCCGTGATCGAGGAACTCGCGACGTTCTGCGACGTGCCGGTCCTCAACACGCTCAGCGACCTCCATCACCCCTGCCAGGCGCTCGCGGATCTCCTGACGCTGCACGAGCGTGGCATCGACTTCCGCTCGAGCCGCATCGCGTTCGTCGGCGACGGCAACAACGTCTGCCATTCGCTCGCCGAGGCGATCGTCGCGGTCGGCGGTTCGATCGTGGTGGTCGCGCCGGAGTCCTACGGTCCGTCCGCCGAAGTCGTGGCCCGGGCGACCGAGACCGGTCGCACGACCGGCGGCTCGATCGAGATCGCGCACGACCCCGCCGCGGTCGAAGGCTGCGCCGCGGTCTACACCGACACCTGGATCTCGATGGGCGAATCGGATTCCGCCGCGAAGAAGTCGGCCCTCGAGGCGTTCCAGGTGAACGAGCGGCTCATGTCGATCGCCGGATCCAACGCCCTGTTCATGCACTGCCTCCCCGCCCACCGCGGCGAGGAGGTCGTGGACGCCGTCATCGACGGTCCCGACAGCGTCGTCTTCGATCAGGCCGAGAACCGGCTCCACGCCCAGAACGCGTGGTTCGTCGCCCGACTCGCCTGAGTCTTCATCCTCCCGTCCTCTCCACCTTTCATTCTCCTCCCCCGAACACCCATGACCACCTCACCCAAGCGCATCGCCCTCGCCTACTCCGGCGGCCTCGACACCAGCGTCATCATTCCGTGGCTCCTCGAGAACCACCCCGGTTGCGAGGTGCTCGCGGTCGTGGGTGACGTCGGTCAGGACCGGGCCGAACTCGTCGGCATCGAGGAGAAGGCCCTCGCCAGCGGCGCGACCGTCTGCGAGATCGCCGACCTCCGCGAGCAGTTCCTCGAGGAGTTCGCGTTCCCGATGGCGATCTCCGGTGCCGTCTACGAAGGCCGCTATCTTCTCGGCACCTCGATCGCCCGTCCGATCATCGCCCGGGCGCAGGTCGAGTTCGCCCGCCGTCACGGCTGCGATGCCGTCGCGCACGGCTGCACCGGCAAGGGCAACGATCAGGTCCGCTTCGAATCGACCTTCTCGGCGCTCGCCCCCGACCTGCAGGTCATCGCCCCGTGGCGAACCTGGGAGATCCGCAGCCGCGAGGATGCGCTCGACTACCTCGCCGCCCGCAACATCCCCTGCGCCGCCAGCCGCGAGAAGATCTGGTCGCGTGACGAGAACATCTGGCACATCAGCCACGAAGGCGGCGCCCTCGAGGATCCGTGGAACCGTCCGCCCGACGAGGTCTGGACCCGGACCGTGCATCCCGCGGACGCCCCGAACACGCCGGGTCACGTCGTGCTCTCGTTCGAGAAGGGCATGCCGGTCGCAGTCGACGGCGAGCGACTCGGCGCGATCGACCTGCTCACCGCGCTCAACGAGATGGGCGGCGCCCACGGCGTCGGCCGCATCGACATCGTCGAGAACCGACTCGTCGGCATGAAGAGCCGCGGCTGCTACGAGACCCCCGGCGGCACGATCCTCATGGAGGCGCTGCGGGGTCTCGAGGAACTCGTCCTCGACCGCACCACGCTCCGACTCCGCGAGAAGCTCGCCCACGACTTCACCGACCTCGTCTACGACGGTCGCTGGTGGACCCCCGCCCGCGAGGCGATGCAGGCCGCGTTCGCGTCGATCGCCTCGAAGCTCGACGGCGACATCGAGGTCACGCTCTTCAAGGGCACCGCGACCACCACGCGTCGTCGCAGCCCCCACTCGCTCTACTCCGAGGACTTCGCGACCTTCGGCGCCGACGAGGTCTACGACCAGGCGCACGCCGAGGGCTTCATCCGCCTCTACTCGCTGCCGAGCCGCATCGCCGCCATGAAGGCGATGGCCAACGGCGAGGATCCGCTCGCCCTCACCGCCTCCGCGGAAGGCGTGGTCTCGTGACCGCGACCGACAGCGGTGCCAAGGCGCCCGCCCGCGATGCCCTCTGGAGCGGCCGATTCTCCGGCGCGGTCCACGAACTGTTCCAGCGCTTCAACGATTCGCTGCCGTTCGATCGGCGACTCGTGGCGCAGGACATCACGGGCAGCGCCGCGTGGGCGCGGGCGATCGAGAAGGCGGGCATCCTGACCTCCGACGAGCGTTCGTCCATCGAGACGGCGCTCGCGGAGATCGCGGAGACCGTCGCGGCGGATCCGTCGATCATCGAGCAGGCGATCGACGAGGACGTGCACTCGTTCGTGGAGCGTGAACTCGTCGCCCGCATCGGCGACCTCGGCAAGAAGCTCCACACCGGCCGCAGCCGCAACGATCAGGTCGCCACCGACCTGCGGCTCTGGACGATGGAGGCGATCGATGCGCGGGTTCACGAGGTGCAGGACGCGATCCGCGCCCTCGTGAACCTGGCGGATCGCGAGCGGGATGCGGTCTTCCCCGGCTACACGCACCTGCAGCGGGCGCAGCCGATCGTCTTCGCGCACTGGTGTCTCGCGTACGTCGAGATGCTGCGGCGCGATGCCGCCCGGCTCTCCGACGCCCGTCGTCGCACCGCGGTCTCCCCGCTCGGCGCCGCGGCGCTCGCGGGCACCGCGTATCCGATCGATCGCGAGGCGCTCGCGGTCGATCTGGGCTTCGCGGCGGCGGCCGCGAACAGTCTCGATGCGGTCAGCGACCGCGATTTCGTGATCGAGGCGCTCTCGGCGATCTCGACCTGCGCCATGCACCTCTCGCGGCTCGCCGAGGATCTCATCTTCTACTCCTCGGGCGAGGCGGGACTCATCGAACTCCCCGACGGGCTCTGCTCGGGCTCGTCGATCATGCCGCAGAAGAAGAACCCGGATGCCCTCGAGCTCATCCGCGGCAAGTGCGGCATGCAGGTCGGACGCCTGGTGGGCCTGCTCACCACGATGAAGGCGCTGCCGCTCGCGTACAACAAGGACATGCAGGAGGACAAGGTCCCGCTGTTCGAGGCGATGGACGAACTCTCCATCTGCCTGCGGGT